>CACZLA010000046.1 GCA_902781895.1 uncultured Lachnospiraceae bacterium | reverse complement strand
GAAACAAATGCACACCCTCATTCGCAGGGAGCTGTAACTATCTGTCATAACGGTATTATAGAGAATTATAAGGAGCTTACAACAGAATATGGACTTAAGAATGTACTTAAGTCAGAGACAGACACAGAGGTTGTGGCTGCACTTCTGGATAAGTTTTATGAAGGCAATCCTTATAAGACCATAAAGAAGGTTGTTGATCTTCTCGCCGGATCATTTGCACTTTGTATCATGTTTGAAGATCAGCCGGGAAAGATATTTGCTATAAGAAATGTAAGCCCTATGGTTGCTGCTTCATTTGACGGCGGATCCATTATCGCATCAGATCTTACGGCAGTTATCAACTTCTCAAAGAAGTATTTTGTTGTTCCCGAGTATCATATACTTACACTCAGTGAGGAAGGTATTGAGGTTCAGGATCTGAAGGGAAGAAAGGTTGAGCCTGAAATTCTCGAGGTGAACTGGGACATCACTTCAGCTCAGAAGGGTGGATATCCACATTATATGCTGAAGGAGATAAATGAACAGCCGGAAGCGCTTGAGAGAACAGTTGCACCGAGGATCCAGGATGGACTTCCGTTCCTGGAGGATGACGGAATAGATGATGACGTTCTTAAGAATCTGAAGAATATTGTTATAGTTGCATGCGGAACAGCCATGCATGCAGGAATGGTAGGAAAAGCTCTTATTGAAACAAAGCTTCGTATACCTGTAACAGTTGAAATAGCTTCGGAGTTCAGATATAAGGATCCTATCATTGATGAAAACACATTAACCATAGTTGTTTCACAGTCAGGTGAGACTATCGATACACTTGAGGCGCTCAGACTTTCAAAGCAGAAGGGCAGCAAGGTACTTTCAGTGGTAAATGTAAAGGGTTCAACCATAGCGCGTGAAAGTGATTATGTGCTTTATACACATGCAGGTCCGGAAATAGCGGTCGCAAGTACAAAGGCTTATACAGTACAGATAGCAGCTATGTATATACTTGCTGCAAGACTGGGACTTGTAAAGGGTGTTATGACAGAGGAAGAAGCAAGAGAGTTCATGACAAAGCTTACAAATGTAGGTGAGATCATGACAAAGACTCTTGAGGCTTCCGATGATATAAGAAGGATAGCAAATCATATTAAGACATCACCGGATGTTTTCTACATTGGAAGAGGTATAGATTATACTCTGAGTCTTGAGGCATCTCTCAAGCTGAAGGAGATATCCTATATCCATTCAGAGGCGTATGCAGCCGGAGAGCTGAAGCATGGAACTATAGCCCTGATTTCCGAAAATGTACCGGTAATCGCCATTGCTACAGAAGAACATGTTTATGCAAAGGTTATATCAAATGTGCGTGAAGTAAAATCCCGTGGTGCATATGTTATTCTCATAAGTCAGGAAGGAAAGAGTGAGAGTAAAGAGGTTTGTGATAAGCAGCTGTACATACCTGAGGTTGACAGCACATTTGGAGTTTTTGCAACGGCAGTTATACTTCAGCTGATAGCATATTATACGTCAGATGCAAAGGGGCTGGATGTGGATAAGCCACGTAATCTTGCCAAATCTGTAACGGTAGAGTAGTAATAGAAATTTTAGATGCACATTGCCAATACGTGTGTTATACTAATCTTTAGGATTTTTTAAGTGAAAGGGGTCGTAATAATGGCATTAAGTATTAAGACAGTATCCTTTGGTGGATATGATAAAAGTGCAACTGAAACATATGTTTTAGAACAGGAAAAAAAGTTTGAGGATGAGAATGCGAAGCTGAAAGAAGAGATAGCAAAGCTCAAGGAAGATGCTACAAAGCTCAGTGAGGCAGTTAAGGGACTCCAGCAGATGAGAGAGTCAAATATGTCAGAGTCCAAGAGCACTATCGATAACCTCAAAGATGTAAATGAGGAGCTTCAGGCAGAGATAGATAAACTGAAGAGTGACCTTGAAGGCTATAAGCAGAGAGAGGCAGAGTCAGCTTCCAGATATGAGTCCATTTCAAGAACGCTTTTATCAGCAAGAGAATCAGCAGATGCACTTACCAAGAAGACTACAGAAGAGTGTGAAACAAAGACTGCTGAGACTACAGCACAGTGTAAGGCAATGATTGAAGAAACAAATGCACGTTGTGAGCAGCTGAAGAATGCAACTGAGGCTGAGTGCGACAGACTTCTTTCCGAAACACAGAGCAACTGTCAGGAACAGAAGGAAACAACATATGCTGAGTGCGAAAGTGCAAAGAGACAGACTAAGGAAGAGACAGACAGACTTTCAGAGGAAACAAGAAGCAGATGTGATAATCTCAAGGCTCAGACAGAGGCAGCTTGTGCAAGACTTAAGGAAGATACTATAGCAGAGTGTGATAAGGCTAAAGCAGAGTCAAGAGAAGAGATTCGTCAGAACAGAGCTATCGTAAAGAGAGAGTTTGATTCAATCAGCGGATTCATGACACAGCTTCAGACAGCACTTACAGATGTGAATGCAGCAGTTAGTAAGACAAAGCAGATAACTGACAGTGCTTTTTCAGATATAAAGCCTGTAGTTGAAAAATCTGAAGAGAAGACTGCTGAGTAAAGTATAAGGATAATACACATGAACATCTCGGGTAGCGCGGTGAGCCCCGCTACCCGATTAGTTTCGTGAAGGGAGGAGACCATGTTAAAGGAACTGGATATCATGCAGAGTGCATTGGAAAAGACAGGTCTGGTCATTGTTGTGACCTCTATTTCTTCGTCTGCCTCTCTGAACAGAAAAAGACTTGAATATATATCTTCGAATGCGGAAATACTGGGAATAAATCCCGAAGCCTTAAGACAGGGTTACAGACTTATTGACGATTATGTGCATCCTGATGACAGGCAGAGATTCAACGAGGCAGTTACAATGTCCTTGTCCGGTTCGAAGAATTTTTCGTATGAGGTAAGGAATATAGGTGATGACGGTCAGGTCAGAAATGTGAATGTGGATATCATACATCTGCCTGAAACGGATGGGCTTAAATATCTTGAATTTGTGATCAGGGAGATTCATAAGGTTGAATATACTCCTGTTCCTGCAGAAAGAAAAGAAGAAGTAAAAAGAGAAAGAGATGCGGATATCACTCCTGAGTTTCTTTCTGAAAATCATGTAGATGATATAGTAAACAGCTTTGCAAATGTTTGCGAGCTTTATAGTGTTGTTCTGGATATAAACGGTCATATACTGGTTCCGCCTATCGGACCGACTCCTTATCTGGGAGAGTTTTATGAGATGGTTCGTAATCCTGATAATAAGGAGCTTTACAGCGATGTGGTTGCATGTATAGTGGACTCCAGTCAGGGTATCTATTCCGAGCTTGATGATGGAAATCCTGACAGCAGATTTGCAGCTGTTCCCATATTTATAGACGGAAGATTTTTTGCGACGTGGATAGTATATGCACAGAACAAGAATCAGAACCAGAAGCTTTTCAAGGCATTTGACAGTATTTCAAAAATGGCTGATACGGTTTCCGATATAGTAACAAAGCTATATCTCGGAAACGCTAAGATAGATAAAGAGGAAAGTATTAAGACCGAGCTTGAGTTTGAGCGTAATGCAAAAGAGATAACAGAGGATATACTCCGGGTTATCGCTGAGGGTGACAGGTCAAACGTTACAGATCTGTATGAGAAAGTCGGTAATCTTCTTGATGTGGATTATATAGTTTATTTTTCTGTTGATAATGACAGGCCGGGACATTATAAGCTTGAAGATTACTGGTCAAAATCCGGAAAAGGTGCAGAGGCTGAGCAGTCATTTATGTGGGATTCAGACCGGTATGACAGAGATATGCAGGAACAGATCAAGAGAGAGGGTCTTGTTATCGATAAAAAGAACATGACGAATCAGATGCGTGTTCAGATATTTAAGGGAAATGTAAGGGCAGTTATGGTATTTCCGCTGAATGTTGCCGGTGAGTTTCAGGGACGCCTTGTATTTATAGAGAACTCTAAGGAAAGAATATGGTCAGAGGACGAGATAGTTTTTGCTAAGGAAATAACAAAGATGATCTCAAGGGATCTGACTATTGAAAAACGTTTCAATACCTGTGATGAAAGCTCAAAAATCATAACGGGTATTTTCGAGAGCCTGCCGGATATGATACTGGTCAGAAATGTGGAATCGGGAAGAACACTTTATATCAATCCTGCTCTCAGACTGAAGCTGGGATATGATATGACAGGACAGAACAGCTTCAGTATGATTCCCAGTGTAAATGATGAATATGAGGGACTCGGCGGTGAAGAATCACTGTACAGTAAGTCTGCAAAATATAAAAGATATATTGATAAACTGGATGGAATATATGATATAACAGAACATTTTCTTATGTGGGAAGATGGTGAACGGGCTTCGGTGCTTATAATCAGGCCGGAATAGGAGAGGATAGTTAAATGGCAAATCTTGATATAGGAATAGATCTTGGAACAGCGAATATTCTTGTATATGTAAGAGGCAGAGGAGTAGTGCTTAAAGAACCTACGGTTATCGCATATGACAAGGATTCGGAAAAAATAGTTGAGATAGGTGAAGAGGCAAGACTGATGCTCGGAAGAACACCGGGTAATCTTATTGCAATCAGACCGCTTCAGCATGGAGTTATTTCGGACTATACAAAGGCTGAAGAGATGCTGAAATATTTCATAAAAAAAGCTATCGGACGAAATCTGTTCGGACGTAGACCCCGTATTTCCATCTGTGTTCCTTCAGGAGCTACAGAGGTTGAGAGACGTGCGGTGGAAACATCTACATATAATGCCGGGGCCAGATTTGTTAATATCGTTGAGGAGCCTATAGCTGCTGCTATCGGAGCCGGAATAGATATAGTTCGTCCGGTTGGAAATATGATAGTCGATATCGGTGGCGGAACTACAGATGTAGCTGTCATTTCCATGGGTGGTGCGGTTGTTACTTCATCCATAAAGGTTGCCGGAAATGATTTCGATGATGCTATCATTAAGTATATAAGAAAGAGACATAACCTTCTTATCGGCGAAAGAAGTGCCGAGGAGGTAAAGATAAATATCGGAACAAGCTATAAGCGTCCGGAGAATATTTCAATGGATGTAAGAGGAAGAAATCTTGTTACGGGACTTCCCAAGACGGTTACCATTACCTCTGATGAAACGGAGGAGGCACTTAGAGAACCGACAGGACAGATAGTTGAGGCTATACATGCAGTGCTTGAAAAGACACCGCCTGAACTTGCTGCTGATATTTCCGACAGGGGAATAGTTCTTACCGGTGGAGGAGCATTGCTTCACGGACTTGAGCAGCTGATAGAAGAGAAAACGGGAATAACAACAGTTACCGCTGAGGATCCCATGTCAGTGGTTGCCGTTGGAACAGGTAAGTATATTGACTTCCTCGCAGAGCAGGAAGACTGATGTATAAATAATAATTATTATGATATAGGTGTCATAGACCGTCATGTCTGTGACACCTATGTTGACATTATGACATATGCAACAAATAGTAGCGTTTGCATGAAAAGAAAGACAGGGTTATGGTTCAGGAAGGATATATAAAGAAAATAATATATCAGAATGAGGAAAACGGCTACGCTGTTTTTGTAGTGGAGATATCCGACGGAGATGAGATATTTGTGGGAAATGTTCCCGGAATCGCCGAGGGTATGTATATACAGGCTGATGGCGAGTATGTACATCATCCCCAGTATGATATCCAGTTCAAGCTTAACTCTGCAGAACTCAGTATGCCCAGTGATATAGAGGGTGTGCTGAGGTTTCTTGAGTCCGGTGTAATAAAGGGAATAGGTGAGGCACTGGCCAAAAGGATAGTAAAGAAATTCGGAGACGATACACTTCGGATCATTGATGAAGAACCCGAAAGGCTTGCCGAGGTAAGAGGTATATCCGAAAGGATGGCAGGAAAGATAGCGGTAAGCTACAGCGAGAACAGAAGCTACAGAAATGTTATCATGCATCTTTCGAAATATGGCATAACCGTAAAATATGCCATGAAGATTTATAAGGAATTCGGGGATAATATTTATAATATTATCAGAACAAATCCATATATTATTGCGGACCGTGTATCCGGAATCGGCTTTAAGATGGTTGATGCTGTGGCCGTGCAGAGCGGCATATCTCCTGAAAGTGAATTCAGACTTCAGTCTGCTGTTCTTTATATTCTGAATCAGGCTATGACTATGGGACATATCTATCTTCCGGAATATATGCTCTGTGAGAAAGCGTATGAGCTTCTTATGCCGGATATGGATATGGAAGCATTTCTCGAGCATATCCATGATATCCTTGTGAATATGAACGTAAACAAGCGTATCATCATGAAGGAAATGGATGGTGAGACGGTTATTTATTCTTTCTGGAACTATCGAATGGAGATAGAAAGTGCAAAACGTCTTCTGGGCCTGAGATTTGATCATGATACGGTAAGGGAAGAGATTGAAGAGGCTATAAAAAGAGTAGAGGATGAGGCTGATATAGAACTGGCTCCGGAGCAGAAGGAGGCAGTCATACTTGCAGTAAGCTCGGGAGTATCGGTAATAACGGGAGGTCCCGGAACAGGAAAGACCACTATCATAAATGCCATAATAAAGTATTTTGAATATCAGGCTGATAAGGTGCTTCTTGCGGCTCCCACGGGAAGAGCGGCAAAACGTATAACCGAATCAACGGGATACACCGCCCAGACCATTCACAGGCTTCTGGAGTTTTCCGGTGAACCGGATGGTGAAGATATGAAGTCCATTTTACATTTCAACAGGAATGAAGACAATCCTCTGGAGTGTGATGCCATAATCATCGACGAAGCTTCTATGGTGGATTCGTTTCTGTTTCTGGCACTTCTTAAGGCAGTTGCCGAAGGAACCAGACTTGTGCTTGTGGGAGATACCGATCAGCTTCCCCCTGTGGGTGCGGGAAATGTACTTCATGACATCATAAAAAGCGAGTGCTTCCCAGTAACGGTTCTTGATAAGATATTCAGACAGAGTGATGACAGCTTTATAGTTGAAAATGCCCATAAGATAAAGAACGGCACACATATTGAGATAAATAATAAGTCCAGTGATTTCTTCTTCATCCCCAGAAGGAATATGTATGATATAACGAAGGAATGCTGCGTACTTGTTACAGAAAATCTGCCGAAGTATCTGGGAACTAAGCCTATGGATATACAGGTTCTTACACCTACCAGACATTACGGCCTTGGAGTTGAGGAGCTGAATAAAAAGCTTCAGGCTGCCATGAATCCTCCGTCTCCGAGGAAAAGAGAGAAGGAACGCGGAGCAGTGATCCTTCGGGAAGGTGACAAGGTGATGCAGACTAAGAATAACTACCGTCTGGAGTGGAAGATATACAGCGGTGGTCCTGCCGGCGGAGTGATAGATCAGGGTGTCGGAGTTTTTAACGGCGACATGGGAATAATAACTGAGATAAATGATTTCGATGAAAATATAACGGTTACATTTGACGATGGAAGAGTTGCAGTTTATGAGTATTCAGAGCTGGATGAGCTGGAACATGCATTTGCTATTACGATACATAAATCTCAGGGATCGGAGTATCCGGCGGTTGTATTTCCCATCCTGTCAGGGCCGAAAAAACTGCTTAACAGGAATCTTCTTTATACAGCAGTTACCAGAGCCAGACAGATGGTGGTTATAGTCGGAAATCTCAGTAAGATAAATGAGATGATCGATAATTCGATGGAACAAAAAAGATATACCAGCTTTGCCGAGAGGCTTGTTGAGATTAATGATGCAGAGCAGCATATTGAATATCTTGCTTTCTTTGATGAGGATGAAACGAGAGAGCTTGAGGACATGGATTATATGGAAGGGATAGGAGATGGGATCGAAGCTCCGGAAGGATTCGATTTCGACGGACTGGGATTTGAAGAGGACTGATTTTTCCGTAAAAACTGTACTGGATGTATTATTTCCGCCCAGATGCGCTATATGTGACGAGGTTATAAGTGTCAGTGCCCGGGGGATATGTCCGCGCTGCAGAGGCAGGCTGAGTTATGTGGAAAAGCCTGTGTGTTATAAATGCGGCAAGGAAGTGATGTCAGTAGAGGAAGAATACTGCCCGGACTGCGGCAGAAAGGAAAGGGACTTTATAAAAGGTTTTCCGGTATTTAATTACATTTCCCCGGTATCGGATTCCATAATGAAGCTGAAGTACGGCGGGAGACAGGAATATGCATCATTCTTCGTAGAAGAAATATACAGGGTACATGGGAAAGAGCTGGACAAACTCGGGATTGAAGCAATAGTTCCCATACCGATACATAAGAAGAAATATATTTCAAGAGGATATAATCAGGCGGAGCTTATTGCAGATGTGCTTGGAAAGTGCATGCATGTTAAGGTAAGAAATGATATACTGAAACGGTGTGAGGATACACCTCCCCAGAAACAGCTCAGTGATACTGAGAGAGAGATAAATATGTCCAGAGCTTTTACGGCGACGGAAATGAGGGGAGAGCTTCCCGAAACCATACTTCTGGTGGATGATATATATACCACCGGAGCAACTGTTCAGGCCTGTACAAAGGCTTGTATGGAAAAAGGAATTAAAATGGTGTATTATACCAGTGTGGCTATTGGAGCTGTTGATTAAAAATCTATTTTAAGGGAGCATTTTAAAATGAGTAATGATAATAAGATAAAGATAGCACTTATTTTTGGAGGTCAGTCAACGGAGCATGATATATCATGTATATCGGCTGCGACAGTGGCTGCGGCGCTGAGTAAGGATAAGTATGATATAACATATATAGGAATAACAAAAGAAGGACACTGGCTTCTTGTAGAGGATCCGAGTGATCTTTCCTCCGAGACCTGGAAAGATAACACAAAGAGAGCTATCATTTCTCCGGACAGCGACCATAATCTTATTATCAGAGATGGAGATGATCTTGAAGTCAGAAAAATAGATGTGGCATTTCCGGTTCTGCATGGTCTGTATGGAGAGGACGGAACCATTCAGGGACTATTTGAAATGGCTCATATTCCATACGTAGGCTGCGGACATTTGGCCAGTGCTGTTACCATGGATAAGCTTTTTACAAAGATAATAGTTGATAATATAGATATAGAACAGGCCAAATATGTAGGCGTAAGAGCGTATGAGCTTTCTGATATAGAGAAGGTGGCTGATAAGGTTGAGGCTGAGAGAGTATATCCTATGTTTATCAAACCTTCATGTGCCGGTTCGTCGGTTGGAATAACAAAGGCAAAGGACAGAAAAGAGCTTATAGAGGGTCTGAAGAAAGCTGCTGATGTGGACAGCAAGATCCTTGTTGAAGAAACCATAAACGGCCGGGAGATAGAATGTGCTGTTTACGGATATGGCGATAATGCATTTGCAACAGGAGTAGGAGAGATAAAGGCGGCAGCGGAGTTCTATGATTTCGATGCCAAATATAATAACGAGGATTCGCTTACTATAATGGATCCTGAGCTTCCTGAAGGAAAAGTCGAGGAGATAAGAAATAAGGCCTTGGGAATATACAAGGCCTGTGACTGCTTTGGTATGGCAAGAGTGGATTTCTTCCTTGAGAACGGAACAAACAGAGTTGTATTTAATGAAATAAATGCTATCCCGGGACATACTTCCATCAGTATGTATCCAATGCTTATGGATAGAGCGGGACATAAGCTTACTGATTATCTGGATGGTCTGATTCAGATGGCTTATGAGCGTCATCCTCAGAAGCAGTAGCTTTATGAGCGTCATCCTCAGAAGCAGTAGCTTTATGAGAGTCATTCTTAGAAACCGCAGCCTTATTACCGAAATACCTGCATAAAAGAATGAAAGAAATAATAAGTAGTGTCAGTGATATAAACAGCGTAGTGTAACCCGCTATGCTGTTTTTAAATAGTTTCTCGGGTACCAGATAAAGGCTGGCATTTGTTATCATATGAATAAGTGAGGATGGGATAAGTGAGTCTGACTTTACGGCAATCACTCCGAATATGACTCCGAACAAAAATGCATAACAGCCCTGAACAATATTTCCGTGGTACAGAGCGAATAATAATGCCTGTATGACGATGGAAGCACTTACGGGAAATGCCTTCATCAGATATCTGAGGCTGAGTCCGCGGAATACCAGCTCTTCGGCGATGGGGCCGATGGTACATACGCATAATATAAAGAATATGGAGGTGCTTCCTTCGAATATCTCCATCATTTCACTGTATGAAACAAAGAAATCCTTGAAATAAATACTTACGAAATAAAGGATAGAGTCAGTGAATATCTGGATAGAGTATCCAAGGATTATTATCGGAATGAGTCCTTTGGGATTAAGAGTTTTTTTAAGTACCTCGGAGACGGAAGTCTTTCTGAAGTATACAGCTTCGGGAAATGCCTTCGTATACCACAGTCCGCAGAAGATCAGCACCAGGGTATATCTGAAGAGGCTGAATATGGTTTCGTTTACCATGGCGGAACTTATATCCATAGTATCAACACCGCCTGTTATGACCGTCATGGCAAAGGCAGCAAAATATGCTATTACGGAAATTGAAAGGCACACAAAAAGAGGTGCCAATGACAAGATAAGATATTTTAACTTCATAGACACCTCCTGATCATTATACTGTGATCTTCTTTTCTCTTTCTCTCTTTTTCTTTTCTTCTGCTTTCTGCTGTTTAGCTTCCTGCTTGGTCTTCTTTACAGCTATCTCATAATCCAGCTGCTTCTGATATGCAGCCTGTTTCTTCATCATCTTCTCGCGCATTGTCTTCTTACGTGGATTGTTCTCAAGCTCTTCCTGATGAAGCTGCTTTGTCTTCTTATGAAGTGTCTTAACGCTTGTGATGTAGATACCGCTGATCATGGCTTTTACCTCACCATGCTGTGGAACATCATCATATATAGCTTCCTCACAGATAAAAGTCATTATCTGAGGTCCGACCTTTGCTTTAACAACAGGAATTTTAGCCTTCTGATATCTCTTTGGAGCCTGCTCCATAACCATTTTCGGAAGTTTTGCATCCTTCATGGGCAATATCTTTTTATCGATGATAAACAGAGTGGCAGGCTGAGAAGCTGCATTTATCTGTTCTCTCTGTTCCATCTGCTTTGACTGAAGTTTGTTTCCGAAGATGTAAAGGCCGATCATTATAGCGATAAGAACTACCGTAATGATGATTGCGATTATCCATCCTGTTCCCAATAAAACCATTTGTAAATCTCCTTTAATTATTTGTGTGTATCAAGCATCTTTTGAATTCTGTCCGGTATCTCGTCATATTCCTTGTTACATTCGTCCTTGCTCATTTCGGACGGATAGAATGGTTCGCTGAACTCAACGACAACATGTCTTTTTCTAAGTGCAGGCGGTTTGTTGTTTTCCAGTATATCATCCATTCCGGTTGCTGCAACAAGTATTATAGGACATCCTGAGTTCTTTGCCATCCTGTAACCGCCTTTTTTAAATGGCAGGAGCTCTTTTCCGTGATTACGTGTTCCTTCGGGATAAAGTCCCAGGGAGAGTCCCATTTTCATATATTCAGCACCCTGATTCATGGTCTCAAGACCGGCACGTACATTTTTCCTGTCCAGAAAGATAGCGCCCAGATCTGTTACCCAGTGTCTGAAAAGAGGAACCTTTTTGAAATCGCTCTTTGCAATAAATCCTGTTGGTCTGTCAACAACAGTCTGCATGATGATGATATCAAAGAAGCTTCTGTGGTTTCCTATGAAGAGGATACCCTTTTCCTGTGGAACCTTCTTCAGGTTTTCGGCCCCACGGACTTCGATATCGGTTCCTGCTATGTGTATAAGTCCTTTGAAAAAGCTTCCGATAAACTTACGGCTTTTACACCAGCCCCTATATTTATCTTTTTTCGATATAGCCCAAAGATATATATGATAAGGGAACAGAAGTATAACTGAAAAAAATGTATATATGGCAGCTATAATAAGTCTGATCATAGGCTCCTCCCGTTAACGACCGAACATTGCTGCGGTCTCATAAAGTCTCTTTGACAATTGATCTGAAAGATCTTCACGCTTATATCTCCAGGACCAGTTTCCTTCGCCGACACCCGGTGTGTTGAATCTTGCCCATGAGTCCAGCTCGAGAACATCCTGCATAGGTACTATGGCCATTGTTGCAACTGATCCGAAGCAGGCTCTTATCATTACCCAGCAGATATCACTTGCATCTGTGCTGAAATATCTTCTGAGCTTGTCCCTGGACTGCTCAAAGCAGTTTTTGTACCAGCCGAGAGTTGTGTCATTATCATGTGTTCCGGTGTAGCATACACAGTTACGTACATGATTATGAGGAAGGAAATTGTTTTCGTTAGGATTTTCAAAGGCAAACTGAAGTATCTTCATACCCGGGAATCCGAATTTATCTCTGAGTTCAACAACCGAGTGATCTATCTCTCCCAGATCCTCTGCGATGATCGGCATATGATAACCCAGAGTTGATTCCAGCATGGTGAAGAAATTCTCGCCCGGTGCCTTCATCCATTTTCCGTTGATGGCGGTAGGCTCTCCGTAAGGTATTGCCCAATATTTATCAAATCCGCGGAAATGGTCTATTCTCAGATAGTCCGTAAGTCTGAGCTGATGTTTGATACGTGAGAACCACCATTCATAACCTGTCTTTTTATGCTCAGGCCATTTGTAAAGAGGATTTCCCCATAACTGTCCTGTTGCTGAGAAATAGTCAGGCGGAACTCCTGCAACTACTGTCGGATATCCTTTTGTATCAAGGTTGAAAAGCTTTTTGTTGACCCATACATCTGAGCTGTCCCATGCAACGAAGATTGGGATGTCACCAACTATTCTAATGCCTTTTTCGTTTGCATATTTCTTAAGCTTTATCCATTCGATATCGAAGAAGAACTGAAGGAATTCATAGTAACCTATTTCCTTCTCAAGCTTTGCTTCCCATTTTTTACGCTGAGCTGCTGTGGGATTTTTTAAGTCGTCCTCCCAAAGATACCATGGGGCACCTTCATGAAAATCCTTTCCTGCCATGAAAAGCGCATAGTCATTAAGCCAGTCTGCATTTTCGGTCTTAAAGTCCTCATATTCCTTCATAAGCTCTTCGTTTGAGGAAAAACCGTCATGTATATTTTCATCAAGAAATCTTTCGTAGGCTTTCTTGAAAAGTCCTGTTTTAAACTCGATAACATCGCCGTAACAGATATCCTCGGGATTCCATTGGGGCATTTCATTAAAGTCCTCATCATATAACAGATTCAGTTCTCTGAGATGATCGATACTGATGATGAGGGGCTGTCCTGCGAAGGATGAAAAGGGCTGGTATGGAGAATCTCCAAATCCCGTATGTCCCAGTGGGAGAACCTGCCATAGCTTCATTCCTGATTTTTGCATAAAATCTATAAATTCATAAGCGCTTTTTCCCAGATCGCCTATTCCGTAAGGGCCGGGGAATGATGTGGGATGGACAAGTATTCCGGCAAGTCTTTCCGGTCCCATGTCCACATTTGCGGTTATGTCTAAATCCATAACCGGTGTTTTTTCGGTGTTCACGTGTTACTTCCTCCGTTTTAGTTAAAATTTGAATGCTTCTTTGAAAAGAGGTATTGCTTTCTCTATCATTTCGGTAGGTACGCAGTAGGAGATACGGAAATGTCCCGGACATATAAAGCTGTCTCCCGGAACAGTGATGAGTCCTAAGTTTTTAGCGGCTTTCCAGCACCAATCATTTGCGTCACCGCCATTTGGAACCTTTGGCATCATGTAAAATGTACCCATAGGCTTTACTACTTCATAACCAATCTCCGTAAGTGCGTTATACAGAAGATTTGCATTTTTCTCATATATGCTGAGATCGCTGGTTTCATCGATCACTCTTTCTATGGCAAACTGCATGAGAGCAGTAGGACAGTTATGTCCTGTAAATCTGGAGACCTGACCGGCCATCGGAACCAGCAGATCTGCATCCCTGGCTGCAGGGTTTACAGCCATATATCCGATACGCTCACCCGGAAGTGATATGGACTTGCTGAAAGAGTAGCAGCATATGGAGTTATCATAGAATTTTGAAGGGAAAGGACTGTCCACACCCTCAAATACTATTTCCCTGTATGGTTCATCGGTGATGAGGAATACCTCATGACCGTACTCATTTTGCTTGGCTCTCAGAATGTCAGCGAGTCTCTGGATGGTTTCCGTGGTATATACAACGCCGGATGGATTGTTTGGAGAGTTGATAAGAACCGCTGTCACATTTTCATCCAGCATCTTTTCAAACTCTTCGAAGTTTATCTGGAAGCTGGAGTAGTCTGCAGGAACAACCTTAAGTTCTGCCCCGGTTCCATTTACATAGGGAATATATTCCGGAAAATAGGGAGCAAAGGAAAGAACAGTGTCGCCTTCCTTTGTTACGATTCTCAATGCATGTGCAAGAGCACCTGCAGCACCCGAGGTTGGGAATATATGCTTTGCTTCGTAATTC
>CACZLA010000045.1 GCA_902781895.1 uncultured Lachnospiraceae bacterium | reverse complement strand
AAGGGTTGCCTAGCAATAGGTGGAAACTTAAATACCACACTTCTTAAACGGAGATTCATTTCTCCCAGAAGCCCGTCACTTTAGTGATGGGAGGTTCACAAGTACAAGATACTATTACCATTGCTTCCTTTTTACAGAATCCCAATAGGATTGAAAAATGGTCGCCTTATAAGTGAGACCAGAGCAATAATGAACATGAGAAAAAACAGACGATAAAAAGTTCCGTAAACCTTTACTTATAAAGGTTTGCGGGATTTTTTTGTATTATGGTATAATATGATGTGAACCAAAGTTTTTTCGTTTGAAGTAGTGAAGAAAGAGTGGGTTTATATGTTAAGGGTTGATAGTGTTTCGAAATCATATAAGGATAAAGTGGTACTGGAATCTGTTTCGCTGGGCCTCGACAAAGGTGAAATAGTTGTTCTTATGGGACCTAACGGAAGTGGTAAGAGTACACTGCTTTCTATTATGTCTTTTTCACTTAAACCTGACAGTGGGAAGGTCAGTGTGGATGAGCTGGATATGAAGGCTTCAAAAAAGCTTATAGCTTATGCACCTCAGGCAGTTACGCTTTTTGAGGAATTATCTGTTATGGATAATCTGCTTGCCTGGTCTTCGTTTAAAGGAAGGGATTCAAGAAATCGTTCGAAGGAAAAAGCCCGGAGTCTTGTTGAAGAACTGGGAATGAGTGATTTCAGACGTAAAAGGATTGATAAGCTATCCGGTGGTCAGAAGAGAAGAGTGAATCTTGCTGTTACTCTGATGTCTGATTACGATTATCTGTTATTAGATGAGCCTTTCGCCGGGATTGACAGTGCCGGGGAGGAGCTTATTAAAAATCTTATTTTGTCTGAAAAGAAAAATGGGAAAGGAATCATTATAGCTGAGCATAATAAGGAGATCATATCTCAGCTGGCTGACAGGACTATCAATCTGTAGGGGAAGTATTATATGAGATTTTTGTCCATACTCAAATATGATATAAAAAGGCTGATAGGAAATGTAAGAACCGTTTTGATCGCGGTGCTTTGTCCTCTTGCGGCTCTTTTTGTATTCTTTATTTTCCTTATGCCGATGCTGACGGAAGATAAAAAAACATATAATACCTGTGCCCTTCTCCTTGAAGATGATAATGAGGATTTTGTCAGACTTATTGATACACTTCTTGCGGGAATAGAAAAAAGACAAACGGCTACTGTTTATCCTGTAAAGGATGAAGAGACAGGCATGAAGCTGTTAAAAGAGGGGAAGGTTACTATATTTCTTCATATTCATCCTAAGACCTATGACAGGCTGATGGATGGAGATGCTGTTGATATGGATTTTTATTATAACAGTGTTCATGCCATGGATGCACTTGCTTTTTCCAGAGCACTCCGAAGTGCGGCTTCAGTTTACGGACAGGGACTCAAGATAGTGAGAGTCAGTGCTGAAATGGCAGAAGAAAATGGAGTGGACAGTGATACTGTAAATGAAAAATGGGATGAGGGAATGTCTGATGTTATCAGACTGAATACTAGCAGAGGCAGGATAATGGGATATGAGACTGTTTTTTCGCCCGGTGGAGATTTTCCGGGGGAATACTATCTGGGTCTTATATGTGTACTCTGTGGACTCATTGCAACATTTTCGGGAGTTTATCTTACATCCGGGGATGTTAATGAGATTTACAGCTCCAGAAAACTATCCGGAGGTGACAGTGTCAGGTTCTTTTTTTCAAGACTTCTTTCCGAGGCACTTCTTATTCTTCTCACTTTTGCGGTGTTGTTGCCGGTGAGTGAGCTTGTTAAAGATCTGGAATTAAATGCGGTTCTTGTTACATTTCCTGCGATGATCATAATAGCACTTTTCTTTTCGGCACTCAGTATCCTTATAGGAGCTATATGCAAGGATAAGAAGAATGCACTTTGGGTTGAATTCTATGTAGGTTTATTTATGGCAGGGCTTTCCGTACTGGCTTCGAGGGAAGGAATGCTTCCCGGGGTTTTCCAAAAACTTGGAAATCTGATGCCCGTCAGGGCTGCAATCAGCCTGTTTTCAAATGGACTGTTTGAACTTGAACTGCATAGATACCTTCATGATATAGGTATAGTGGCGATTTCGTTTGTTATTTTGGCCATTCCTGCATTTTTCGTTTTCAGAAAAAGGGGGTGTGGCATATGAATGGACGCACTCTGTTTTTCAGCAGATATAAAGCATTGATAAGTGATTTCTGGTCTCTTTCAATACTTATTATGATTGTTATTGTATCAGTTATGGCGGCGTGGATTTCCGAAAATTCCGAGAAAGCTCCCATGACTGTAGCGATTGTTGATCATGATAAGGGAGAATGTGGAAAGAAGCTGGAACATATTCTGAGTCTTGATGATACGTACAGGTTTTGTTTTGTTTCGAAGGAAGAGGCTCTGAGAATGACAGCTGTGTCAGAGGCTCACAGCATGTTTGAGATATCCGAAGACTTTACGGAGAAGATTCAAAACAGAAGATTCGATGATCTTATAAGTGAGATGGTTATGAAGGATACTGTCGAATTAAACTCTGTAAGGGAAATAATAATAAACAGTGTAATAAAAGTCTGGATAGAAGAACTCGCCTCCTCTGACCTTAAAAGTGTTGCGCATTATACAGAAGCGGAGATGGAAAGCTTCTACGAAGAGGCCGAAGAGATATGGAAGGGAGATATCATACTGGATGTAGTTGATCATCCGTATTCCGATGGAAAAGAGAAGATTGAAAACAGACATGATAGTCCCGGACTCAGATGGTATGCGGCTCTTGTGTTTTTGTATCTTCTTCTCAGCGGAACATGGATGATGGAGTATGGAAGAAAAGGACTCGTTGAAAGAATAAAACAAAAAGGATATCCCGTAGGACTTGTTTTTCTTTGGCAGAGTCTTCCCGGACTAATTATTTCTGTTATCGGATATATATTAACGGCTTTATACTGCGGTGGCAGTGAGGGGATGAAGCTGATACCTTTATTCGTTATATATCTGATCGGAATAACCGGAATGGCATATATTGTTTGCGTCACCTGCAGAAGATTCAGCACGCTTCTCATGGTTGCCCCGGTTATGGGACTGGTTGTATCCACTGTCTCAGGGCTATTTGCCGGAGTTCCGGACTGGGCGGATCTGTGGAACAGAGTTTCGGTTATATTTCCCGGACACTGGTTTAATGAAGCAGTTACATATAAGTCGCATATGATTATAAGCATAATGGTTTCGCTGGCTTGGATTCTGATAAGCGTTTGCATACAGATAATTGTTTTTAGATATAGACGTAAACGTGCGTTTTAGGTAGTAAAGGTAGTAGAGGGGTTTTAGACGAAGGAGGTTTTATATGTCTAAATTTTGTAGGTTTTGCGGAACAATGATCAATGATGATGCATTATTCTGTATAGGATGCGGTAAAAGCACAGAGGGAGACGGTTATGTGAAGGAAGAGGCACAGCAGCAAATGCAACAGCCGATGCCGCAAGTACAGCAGCCGGTACAACAAGCGGTGCAGCAGATGCAGTACCAGGCTCAGGGATATACACAGCAGCCGGTTAAAAAGGGTAAGAAGAAGCTGATCATCGGAATTATAGCCGGTCTTCTGGTGGCGGCTGGTGTTACATTTCTGGTTATCTTTTTACTGGCTGATTCTGATCCAAAGGAGGCTTTTATTAAGTATGCAATGAAGACTTCAAAGGACATAAACGGTGAAATAGGCAGCTTCGGTGAACATCTGGTGGAAGTGTTGATTCATATAAAGAGTGATGATGATACTCAGACTCATACACTTACCAAGGAAACACATATAAAATCCGGAAGTGGTGCAGAAGCAAATGAGATTGTTCTTGAGCAAAAATATGCTTATGACAAATCAGGAGATACATGTTACGAGGTTAGCCTCTTATCTGAGGGAGAGAGTACAGGTACGGCCGGAGTATATTTTTCCGGAGATGAATTAATCTATGATCCGTTCTCAACTAGTAAACCTATGGTCAGATACGAGATGGATTCGGATACTTCTGAAAAGCTGAGTAAAGTCTGTGCGGTTAACAGATTTGCTTATATGATCACCGAGAGAACTGAAGCTGTTGATTACGACTGGGACAAGGCTCAGGAGGATTTTGAAAATCTCCTGAGTGATAAGGAAAAAGATGACTTCAAGAAGGGTGAAGAAAAGGTCAAGATACTTGGAAAAAGACAGGAGTGTGATACTTATACTATAAAGCTTGAAGGGGATGAGGCATCAGAGATGCTCAGTACATATACAGATATGGCTTTTGATAGCGCAGGTTATGATGAGTACACTGATGATATTAATAAAAAGATAGAAGAGTTCAAATCAGATAACGAAGACATGAAGCTGGCCATGAAGGTTTATGCTTATAAAAAAGAATCTGTCGGAGTTGAACTAAAGGTTGAGGGTGATGAAAAGACAGTAGTTATCAGACTGATCGATTATAATAAGGATGAAGAAAAAGATCTTGAAATCAGCTATGATGACGGAACAGAGGAAAACAAGATTGACTATACTGAAACCGTTATTAATACCGGCGGAAAGGATTATAAATGCAGCACGGATTTTAATACTTATAAAAATCACATGACTATTAATGAAGAAGGAGAAATCGACGGAGAAGAAAAAAATCTGACAGGTGACTTTAATATCACGATATCAGGAAAGAAAAAGGATAGAGTTATAAAAGGAACGCATTCTTACGAATTTGATGGTAAAAAGGGCAGCTACACTACAAAATTTGATATGAATAGTGAAAAGGAATTTGAGGTTACTACTGATATAACTTATGATTCCAAATCAGCAGATATAAACATACCTGCATTTATTTCAGAATCCGGAACCGATGCGGGAACTGATCTGAACAAATTTAAGGAAGCGTTCGGAAAAGGCTATAAAGATGAATTGTTTACGAGTAATAATTCCACATTGAATGAGATCGGAATGCTTAATCTGTTTATTCGTGCGGAATAATAATAAAAGGAGGGCTCATATGAAGTGTATAGGATGTGGTAAGGAAATACCAAATGATTCCCTTTTTTGTACATATTGCGGAACTGATCTGTCGGGAGCACAGCAGGTGCAGACTCAGCAGACAGTTCAGCAGGAGTATCAACAGCAGGCATCGCAGCAGGTGCAACCTCAGCAGACGGTTCAGCAGCAGTATCAACAGTCGGCGACTCAACAACAGCAACCTCAGCAGTTTGTTCAGCCGCAACAACAGCAGTATCAGCAGCCTGTGCCGCAGCAACCTTCTCCTCAGGGGGGCGGAAGTAAGAAAGGTCTTTTGATCGCAGGTATATGTATAGGCGTCGCACTTTTGATAGTAGGAGTAGTGATCGTAATTCTGCTGCTGAAAAAAGATGATGATGATGGGGACGACAAAAAAGCTGAAAAGACAACAAAAATCACGACTGAAGCAACAACAGAAGAGATAACAACAGAGGCAGCCACGGAGGCAACCCCGGATGAACCAGCCCCTACGCCATATGCAGAGGAGCATGGAATTTCATTTTCCGGTCTTGGAGAAAAAGCGTCCGGAAATAGTAATGCTTATTTTTATTATCAGGAAGACTCTGAGTCCGGAAATGGTGTGGGCTTTTACGAAAATGAGTTTATATCTCCTGAAAGTGTAACATATAGCACATATGTTAATGATGTTGTTGTGTCAGATCCTGATTCAGAAGGAAATGTTATTTATACAGTTGAAGTAATAGCTGAAGAAAAAACTTCCGTGGTGGACAATAAGAATGATAAGTCATGGGTTGTGGCTTCTCAGAGCTGGAGACCACGTACCTTCGATTATTATTCCGGATCGTTTATTGATAATGGTAATACTGATTCCGGAATAGGAGATAAGACAGAGTTTGAAAATACAAATCTCGTATTTGATGACAAAGAAACCAATGTTAAATCCATTTATTCTTATGAATGGCTGAACAAGGATAAGACAGAAGAAAATGTGGATAACGGAAAGAAAACCAGTTTTGTTGATGATGTCAAATACGTTTATTGTTTTAAGGTTCCTCAGGATTATGACGGGTTAGTGATTGCTTTATATAATGGCGATATTGATAGAGACGAATACGACAAGGCGACTGAACTGGGGGATAAGCCAAGATATAAGGATGATAACGGTAATCCGATTAAATTCTTTGATGAGGATGCCATAGGATATACCAAGAATGCTGATAATAATATATTCATAAGGCTCAGTGATGTTGCGAGAAAGGCAACACCTGATGCAATAAGCAGTATCTACTCGGTAATAGACTATCCTGATATAAGTGATTTTTCCTGGACTGACGATGTGAAGGGCGGAGATTACAGTCAGGGTAATGAGACTATAACCGACTCGGCAGCTGTTAATGGCTGGTGGCAGGGGTATATACTTTGGGATCCGGATAATAAGATGGATTCATATGGAGAAGAACTTTGCAATGTACAGCTTACAGGCAGTGGCTCCTCGATGGACTGGAAGTGGGATTATTATGAGATGAGATGGGGAGACAGTGAAGAGTGGGAAACTAAGGATGAAGAAACAACAATGACCGGAACCTTCAACTCCGATGGAACACTTACATTTGATGCTGCATCTATCGGAATGGCCTTTGAGATATATGGATTTTATACCGATGGTTATCATCAGTATGCCGTTGGATGGATGACAGCTCAGAGCGGAGAACAGGCGTGGGTATTCCTTTACAGACCATAGTAGTATTAGTATAATTATGGTGTATGAGTATTATATTTAAGTGAGGTATCCGGATGGGGATTAAAAACGTAGCAGCAGTTGTTTCCGGAATGGATGAGGAGTACCCTTTTCAGATAATTCTCGGAATAAATGAGTTTGCAAGAAAACATGACATCAACATATCTTATTTTGCAGCGTTCGGAGGAATCATTGAGAGCGAAGAGTTTGATATAGGAGAGTTCAGCATATATACTCTTCCGGATTTTTCGCACTTTGACGGAGCACTTCTTTTGTCGAATACTTTCTCAAATCCAAAGATAAGAAATGCAATTATAGATAAGGTAAAAGCCTCGGGAATTCCTGCGGTTATCTTTGAGTGTGCAGATTATCCGGAGTTTCATGATGTAAGTATTGATAATTATGCAGTCATGAAAAGGCTGGTAGAGCATCTGATTACTGAACATGGTGCAAGAACCTTCAATTATATCTCAGGACCTTTGGGTAACCCTGAGGCGAGAGATAGATACAGGGCATTCAAGGATGCACTTTCGGAGCATTCGATAGAGTTTGATGAAGAAAGCAGGATGTTCGAAGGAGTCTTCAGAAGCTATGATGGTATCAGGGCGATAGAGGCATTTGAAGCCTCGGGTATGAGTCTTCCGGATGCTTTTGTAAGTGCAAATGACAGTATGGCGCTTACGGCGATGACAAAGCTGCAGCATATGGGATATAAGATACCGGATGATGTGATGATAACCGGATTTGACAATACATTTAATGCTCAGACCTCCTGCCCTGTGCTTACCACAGTTAAACGTCCGCTTCTCTATTCCGGTGATAAAGCGTGTGAGATACTTCTGGCACTTATGAATGGAGAAAAGAGACCGAGAAGCACTATTCTCGAAGCTGAACCTGTATTTGCTGAGAGCTGCGGATGCCCGGATAACGGAATAGGAGATGTGCATGAATATCAGCGGAAAACCGCTGCACGTTTTGAGAGAACATATGCAAATGTACATATGCTTAACAGACTTATTGCAGGCCTTGCTGATTCTGAAACTCTTGAAGAATGTATAGATTCGATAGAAAAGATGCTCGGTACGATAAACTGCAGTGAGTTTGCGCTCTGTATTGTTAAAAATTGGGAGACGACTTATAGCACGGCTTCTATCGGAGATGACACAAAACCTTATGCTGAAATAATGACATCGCCACTTATTCTGAAGGATGGGGTGAGAAGCTCTGTGGATACATTTCCAAGTAGCCAGCTGTATCCGATAGTACCTGAAACAGGTGGGAATATCAGCTATTTTATGCCGCTTCATTTCAATCAGAGATGTCTTGGCTATTATATAATTTCAAATAATGATTTTCCGATAAACAGTCTGCTTTGTCATACGATGACTATGTGTATCGGAAATGCGATAGATAATATTTCAAAGATAAATGTACTTGATCCGCTTTGCAAGATTTATAACAGAAATGGATTTAACAGAAATGCCGGTGGCGTTTTCAAAGAATGTGTGATTACCGGTCATTCAGTCTCTGTAGGCTTCCTGGATATGGATGATCTGAAGTATATAAACGATACCTATGGGCATAAGGAAGGCGATTTTGCACTGAAGAGTATAGCTGATGCTATCAGTTCCTCCTGCAGTTCACTTGATATCTGTGCAAGATATGGTGGTGATGAGTTTGTGGTGCTGGGTGTCGGAGAAGGCTTTATTGATAGTTTCAATGATAAACTGAAAAAGAAGCTGAATGAGATAAATGAGAAATCCGGCAAGCCTTATAAGATAGACGGAAGTGTGGGCTATGTTACCATGATTCCTGATAAAAAACAGTCTCTTCTTGAAATGATTCAGGAAGCTGATTCAAGGATGTATAAGCAGAAGCAGGAAAAGAAGCAAAGCTGGGTAATAGTGGATGAGTAGCAGGAGATCAGATATTATTCTACCTACAACTTTATAGGAGACAGAATAGATGGTTATGAAGAACCTCTGACTCTGCTTGCCATGAAAAGAAAAAGGAGACTAATCTCCTTTTTCTACTTTCTTGATCTCATCTTCAGATGCATTTTTAAGTGAATATGTATCAAATGCTGCATCCTTTGGAAGTTCGATCTCGATACGGGCAATCTTGTCCAGCTGAACGATTCCTTCTGTTATGGAAACATCGAAAACGTGTCCGCCCTTTTTCCTGTCATCAGAGATAAAATGAAGATGCCAGCCGGGCATATTGATACCATCCATGAAATCCGGGAAGTAAACTCCCACAAGAGTTCCTTTTATATTTTCAAATACAAATGCGGTCTGATTAGAATCAAGAATCGTTTTCAGTGGGACGTGATGGGAACGGTACGGTGCTTCGGATCGTGCATCTACTTTTGCAAAAGTACCATCTATCCTGATTACGTGCATGCTGTTAAGACCGAACTGTTCTTCTATCTTTTGTGTCAGTCTGGTTCGGATTGACTCGGCATCCGGCATATTCTCTAGTTTAAACTCTCTCTGTCTGCGAAGTCTTGCGACAGCAGAGAAAGGAACTCCCTGAGCGGGGCTTACTTCAACCACTGAGCCGTCCTTACGAGCCCTGTAGCAGTGCCCGTCAAGTACGATCATTTCTCCATCTACATTTTCAAAGGTTCCGAGTCCTGTATCACCTTCCTTCAGCAGCTTTTCAACGTTAACGACCGTTTTGGAGTAACCAAGCGCCAGAGCCTGAAGAGTTGATACCTGATACATCTTACTATATGGCATTTAATATAGTCCCCCTTTCAATCTGTTTTTGCTAACCTATATTTTAC
This sequence comes from uncultured Lachnospiraceae bacterium, assembly GCA_902781895.1. Classification (GTDB taxonomy): domain Bacteria; phylum Bacillota; class Clostridia; order Lachnospirales; family Lachnospiraceae; genus Eubacterium_Q. The sequence continues at coordinate 5,429 of CACZLA010000045.1, read as the reverse complement.
AGGAAAAAGAGCAGGATGTATATTGCTTTTGTTGATGTAAATGTGATTTTTGATTGCAAATGTGATTTTTTGCCAGTTTGTTTTTTGACCATATTTATGATACAATTACCGATATATTAATACGTTTCTTATGCCGGCAGGCGTTGGGAGTTTTTTTTGGCTCCTGCCCTGGTGGCATTTGTTTTTTTGATATAGGATACCGGTGGGGATTAGAGGTTTTTATGGGAATTCCTATTCTTTCGATGGGGCTTAGTATCGGAAGAGCGAGTGGTAAAACAGAGTGTTTAAGGAGGCTAAAATGATTTCGCTGATTTGTTCATTTGCAGTTTTAATTATCGGATATATTTTTTACGGACGATTTGTGGCAAATGTAGTAGAACCGGATGACAGAATCACCCCGGCTTTTGCAAAGGAAGACGGAGTTGACTTTGTTCCGATGAAGACGTGGAAAGCGTATCTGGTTCAGCTGCTTAACATAGCCGGAACCGGACCGATCTTCGGAGCCCTTATGGGTGCCTGCTTCGGACCGGTGGTATTCTTATGGATTATTTTCGGAGCAATCCTCGGAGGCGGCGTACATGATTTTATGACAGGTATGATATCGGAGAGACATGACGGAGCATCCATAGCGGAGCTTACAGGTATCTATCTTGGACCGACAGTAAAATGGTTTATGAGATTTTTCTCAATACTCCTGCTCCTTCTTACAGGAACTGTTTTTGTTAACAGTCCTGCAGCACTGCTTTCACAGCTGACTCCGGATTTTATGGATACAAAGGTATGGATTGTAATAATCCTGGCATATTATGTTCTGGCAACGCTTCTTCCTATTGATAAGATCATCGGAAGACTTTATCCGATCTTTGGTGCAGTTCTGATAATTATGGCACTGGGTATTCTCGGCGGAACCATCTTCGGTGGTTATACCATACCTGAGATCAGTCTTAAGAATCTCCATCCACAGGGACTTCCGATATGGCCCTATATGTTTGTTACAGTTGCCTGCGGAGCTATCTCAGGCTTCCATGCAACACAGTCGCCCCTGATTGCAAAGTGTATTACTTCTGAAAAAGAAGGAAGGAAAATATTCTACGGAGCAATGATATCCGAAAGTGTTATCGCTCTTGTATGGGCTGCTGCAGGTGTAGCTTTTTATGGTGCTACATCTGGTCTCAGTGAAGCGATAACTGATGTTGGTCAGTCCGGAGTTGTTTATGATATATCACATGGAATGCTTGGATCGATGGGTGGAATCCTGGCCATAGTAGGAGTTGTTGCATGTCCGATAACATCAGGAGACACTGCATTTCGTTCAGCAAGACTGATCCTTGCAGAAATAATTCATCTGGATCAGAAGAGGCTTAAGAATCGTATGATAATAACCCTGCCCCTTCTGGGCCTCGGAGCACTCCTTACACAGCTGGACTTTAACGTCCTTTGGAGATATTTCTCTTGGAGTAACCAGACGCTGGCCATGATCGCGCTCTGGGTAGCAACGGTCTATCTGATAAAAACCAGAGAGCATAAGATAACCTCTCTGATAACGGCGGTTCCGGCGTCCTTTATGTCGGCTGTCAGTCTGACATATATACTTATGGCGCAGGAAGGGTTTGGAATTAATAAGGACATTGCATATCCGATAGGAATTGCATTTGCACTGTTACATTTTATCTGTTACATGTTGATGGAACATAAGAAAGCCGGAGAAGCACAAAGTAGGTAATAATATCATGATGAATCTTCTTGAAGAGTCAATAATATATGCAACGGTTTTGTACCAGGGGAAGGTCCGAAAGTTTACCGGGGTTCCTTTTATTCTTCATCCCATGGAGGTGGCACAGATTCTTTCAACCATGACTGATGATCAGGAGATTCTGGCTGCAGGTATCCTTCATGATATTCTTGAGGAAACAGATGGAACTCTTGCGGAGATTGAACAGCGTTTTGGAAAAAGAGTCGCCCTGATTGTTGCTTCGGAGTCTGAAAATGATTATCCCGGTAAAGATAAGGCAACCACATGGAAGAGAAGAAAAGAGGAGTCTCTTAAGGTTTTAAAAAACAGTACTGATATAGGTGTTCAGATGCTATGGCTTGCTGACAAGCTGGCGAATATGCGTTCTCTGGCAGGTATCTATTCTGAAATGGGAGAGGAACTCTGGAAGCTGTTTCATCAGACTGATCCGGAAGAGCATTGCTGGTATTACAGTAGCGTTGCCGAGATAGTTGAGCTTCAGCTGAATAAGACCGGGGCTTTTAAGGAACTTATAAAGCATATCAACTTCGTCTGGCCCGGAACCTTTGATCGTGAGAAGGCAAGGTACAAGAAATATAAAGAAGTCTCTATTGACGGTTGTAAGCTTCTTGGCAGAGGCGCAAAGGGAGATGTGTACCGCTATGACGATGAACTTATAGTAAAGGTATACAATAGTAACAATACTTACCATGATGTGGAGCAGGAGATAGCTCTCAGCAGAAAGGCTTTTGTTCTTGGAATACCCACTGCGATTTCCTTTGGAATAGTATCTGTCGGTAAGCAGTATGGAGCGATGTACGAGCTGGTGGAGGCTGATACGGTATCTAAGTATATCGCCGGAAATCCCGGACGGGTGGATGTCTATGCGAAGATGATGGCGGAGCTCGGAAGACTGATACACAGTACTGAAGTTAAGGCAGAGTACAATTTCCCGGACTATAATGAAAGAATTATAGGCTATGTTAAAAGAGGCGTTGCCTATGAAAGTGAAATGCTTGCTGCAGGATGCACGAGACTTTTAGATACGATACCGAAAACAAACACACTGGTGCATGGTGATTTTCACACCGGAAATGTATTTCTGCAAAGTGGAGAACTAAAGCTCGTTGATATGGACAGAATCTCTACAGGTCATCCTATTGTAGAACTAAGCGGTCTTTATTACTTCTATGTTGTTCTGGGAGAGAATGATCCGTCTGTTGTTGAGGATTTTATGGGCTTTTCTTATGAGACGGCGAAGAGGTTTTATGACAGCTTCCTAAGGTATTATCTGGATACTGAGGACGAAGACCGTCTTTCGGAGGTGACGGAAAAGGCATCATTTATCTGCTATATACGTATGATTCATAATATACATAAAAAGAGCAAGCTTACTCCTCAGGACAGGGAGATAATCAGGAAATGTATGGATAAGCTTGCAAAACTGACAAGGAAACTTAAAACACTTGATTTTTAATATAGATTATATTGAACTGTTTAAGAGATTTATTCACATGGAACAAAGGAAAATGGAGGTATAAGGATTGAGGTATTATCCATTAACAGCTGCACAGAACATGCATCATCAGTGGATCAGAGAGTATGGAACACAGCAGGTTTCGGGAGTGAGTATCGTGGCTTCAGTCAAGGCTCATCTGGATTTTAATCTGCTGGAACGCTGCATACTTCTGGAGTATGAACGCTATGGATGTATGAGGCTTCAGTTTACCAAGCCGGACAAGTCCGGAAATGTAAAACAGTATCAGGTAAAGAAAGGTCCGGAAAAATTGGAGTTTTACGATCTTACGGGAGAGAAAAACCTTGCTGCTGCGGATGCAGTGATGCAACAGTGGGCTTACGAGACCTTTGATGGAGATAATATTCCCATGTGTGAGGTGCGGCTTGTGGATCTTCCGGAAGGATACCGGGGCATGTTTGTTCACATGGATCACAGACTGGTTGATTCCAGTGCACTGGCGGTTATGGTAAAGGATATATTCCAGTTGTATCTGCACTATCAGTTTGGGACTGACTATCCGAAGGATTTGGCAGACTATGTCAAGGTGCTTGAGAGGGATCTTAAAAGGGCAAATGATCCGAAGCGTCTTGAGAAGGACAGGAAATTTTGGGCAGAACAATTTGATACATATGGAGAACCTCTTTACTCTGATATACAGGGACCGTCGGTTCTTGAGGAGGCGAGAAAAAAGCATAATGATCCGAAACTTCGTGCTGCAGATATCGAACGTAAGGAGCTTTTCGTTACTGTAAAGGATTATTATCTGGAACCGTATCCGTCGAAAAGGCTTTTCAATTTCTGTACGGAACATGGAATCTCCATGACAAATCTGCTTCTGTTTGCCATGAGAACTTATCTCTCAAAGCAGAACAACGGACAGGAGGATATAACTATAGAGAACTTCATTTCAAGAAGATCAACCCATGATGAGTGGGCCTCGGGAGGAAGTCGAACGATCATGTTCCCCTGCCGGACGATCATTCCTCCGGATGTGGAATTTCTGGAAGCACTCTATATGATACAACAGACACAGAACCAGGTTTACCTGCATGGAAATTATGATCCTGTTTATATCCGTGAGGAGTTGGAAAAACGCTACAACACACCGAAGGATACGACCTATGAGAGCTGCTTTCTTACATTTCAGCCGGTAATGAGCTATCAGAAAAGTAAGCATCTGGAAGGTGTGCCTATGCATATAAACTGGTTCGCAAATGGAGCGGCAACTAAGAAAATGTATCTGACAGTATCACCGAATGAGAAGGGAGAACTGAAATTCTCCTTCCACTATCAGACGGTAAAACTTACAGAGAAGGATATAGAACTGATGTATTATTACATGATGAGAATATTGTTTCTCGGACTGGATGATTCACATCTGACTGTAGGTGAGATGATGGACAGGTCGTGAGATGATCCGGACAAAAAAATAGTTAAGATAAATTAGTTGAATTTATATGTATCAATTGGTTTAGTTGAATTAGAAGTATTAAAAGGAGTAAAAGAAATGGAAGAACAGTTCAAGGAAATACTGGCACAGTATACATCAATCAATCCGGAGGACATGACTGACGAAACACGTTTTAGGGAGGATATGGATCTTAGTTCTCTGGACTTTATGACAATGCTGGGGGAGGTTGAAGATACATTTGATATAGAGTTTGTAAAAACTGATGCTGAAGGAATTTTTACTATTGGAGATGCAATCGAACTTATCAGGAGGAAAATGGAAAATGAGTGATCTGATCCGTAAGGTAATGGAAGACAGCTGCAGGGAATTTGCGGATATTCCTGCGGTCAAATGGCTGGTGAAAAAAGATATAAAGGAAAGAAAGTACAGTGAGCTTTTCGAGAACCTGACTGCAATACGTAAGGGCCTTGTAGCAGAAGGCTTTGAAGGAAAGCATATCGCATTTATCGGTGGTAGCAGTGTGTGGTGGATAGAAGGCTACCTGGGAGTTGTTACCGGTAGGATGACGGCTGTTCCTCTTGATACAGCACTTCCTGCAGAGGAACTGACGGATCTGATCAATCGTTCAGACAGTGAGGGCATTTTTTTGGATGTTGATCGAAAGGATATGGTGGAGACGATTATTGCGTCATGCCCTGCAGTAAGAAAGATATGGATGCTCACAGAAGAAGCATCAGATGATACGTCTGCAGATGAAAAGGTTGAAA
>CACZLA010000044.1 GCA_902781895.1 uncultured Lachnospiraceae bacterium | reverse complement strand
AGAAAAAAATCCAGACAGATGAAGATGGTAATGTTTTTTTGGACGGAGATGTATTTGAGTGTGGTGAAGAGAATAAAATAATCAGATGGCGGAATAATCCTAGCAGTTATTACCGTTCAACATGGAATCTTGGTGATAATACATTTTATAAAAATGAAGATTTATACGTGGAGTGGGGAATGGCAGATATGCCTCAGATTACAGTTCATTCAAATTATCCTGCTGAAACCGGATTAGCTGAGAAAACAGAAATTGTTTTTGCTGATGGATGGTCATGGGAAGATGAGGTTTATGGGCTTTACTTACAGGTAGACTTTCAGTGTGATACTTTTTATATGGACGGATATAAGGATAAAGAGGGTAATTTTTATAAGTATAGCGATTATAATAAATTCAAAGAGGATACAGAACTTTATACGAACTGGAAGGAAAAAAGCTATGTGATTTTTCATGAGGCCGGTTCACATTGGATGGAAGATGAAGAGGATTACATTTATTATTTCGATGATGGGGAAAAAATACTGGTGCCTGATGAATATTCGTTTTATGTAGGCATAGAGTATATAGCAGATTACTGGTATACATCAGATGGCAAAAAGTATTATCCGGGTTTTTTTTATAAGCTTGATTCCGGAACAGAGCTGTTTCCGCATTGGGTAGAAAAACAGAATATAAAGAGGGAAGATAAGGTTGTAAGATTCCATACAAACTATCCACAAGTAGTAAAGGATAAATATGGTGTGAATGATCAAACCTATAAGCTAACTGCTAAAGAGGGTAACCTTGATATGGTGGGATATGTTGATTCTAACCCGTCCGATTATACAATAATCTGTTCAAGAATTAAAACAGATAGCGTTAATACTATTTGTTATTGGGAGACAGAGGACGGCCAGATATATAAGGATAATAATAATTATGTAATCGATGAAGAACTTGATTTGTATGCTCACTGGAGCGTTTGTTCCTTATATTTTCAAAGTAAAGATGACAATAAACTTACCGTTGAAGAAGAATATGGTACATGGGAATACACAGAATATCGGTATAATATTCCGACTGATCTGAAGATTGGTAATCTTGATTTTATTTACGTTACAGTTGATGGCAAAAAGAATACTGCCTGGAAAGATGAAGACGGAAATGTATATCCTGTTTCAGAACTTGAACAAATGGAATTAACAGGTGATTTAATCCTCACGCCTGTCTGGGAAGAGGGGAAGCATATACATCAGTGGGATAAAGGCACGGTGGTAACCGCGGCAACTTGTGAAGCTGATGGTGAGATGAAGTATGTATGCACCATATGTGGAGAAGAACTTACTGAGACTATTCCTGCTGTAAAACATATTGATAAAATCTTGTTCAGGAAAGAAGCAACTTGTGAGGATACAGGCCTCACAATGGGAAGAACTTGTGCCATTTGCGGAAAGGTATTCGAGAAACAGGAGATAATTCCTGCACTTGGACATAATTATTTCGAGGTTGGTGGTACGGGAAAAGCGGCAACTTGTACGGAACCTGGTAGAGCACCTGATAAAAAATGTGAAATGTGCCAAAAGGTAATTCAAGGAGATGAGATACCTGCTCAGGGGCATAATGAAATTACAATACCGGAGGTTCCTGCAAGATGTACTGTTAATGGATTAACCGAACAGAAGTATTGTTCTAAATGTAGAACTGTGCTTGTTGAAGCTGAAGAAATACCTCCACTGGGACATGATTTTGGAGAGTGGGTAACAGAAAAACAACCGAGCTGTACTGAAAAAGGCTATGAAAGACGTTATTGTAAGAGAGATGGCTGCAATGGATATGAAACCAATTATATAGACGCAATCGGCCATACAGAGGTTGATGTACCTAGAGAAGAAGCAACCTGCGAAAAAGCCGGAAATACAGCGGGAAAGAAATGCTCTACATGTGGAGAGATTCTTGAAGGTGTTGAAGAAATCCCAGCAAAGGGACATGATTGGGATGACGGTATTATTACCAAGGAAGCAACCTGTACTGAGAAGGGAAGTAAGATTTGCACCTGTTCAAGATGTAAAAAGACTAAGACGTTTAAGATTGCTGCAAAGGGACATACGGTTGTAAAAGATCCGGCGATTGAAGCTACGACAACAACTACAGGTCTTACAGAAGGAAGTCACTGCTCGGTCTGTGGCGCAACCTTAAAGAAGCAGGAGATTGTTCCTGTTAAGGAGGATACTGAAGCCCAAAAGAAGGCTGAAGAAGAGGCTAAGAATAAAGCTGAGGAAGATGCCAAGAAGTCGGTAAAGACAAACTACAAGGATGAGTGGATAAATGGTAAGTGGTATGATTCAAATGGAGTCAACAGCTATACAGGTATTCTTGAGTGGAGATCAGATGGAACCGGCTGGTGGGTTCAGGATTCAGATAGCTGGTATCCGGCAGATTTGTGGCAGAAGATAGACGGCGTATGGTATTATTTCAAACCGGATGGTTACATGGCTGCAAATGAGTATTACAATGGATATTGGTTCAACAAAGACGGTTCATGGGATCCGCAGTATAATCTTAAGTGGATGTCAAATGCATCTGGATGGTGGGTAGAAGACCTCTCCGGTTGGTGGCCTGCAAACAGCTGGCTTAAGATAGACGGATGCTGGTATTATTTTGACGGGTCAGGCTATATGGTATCAAATCAGTATGTTGATGGATATTGGATTGGAGCTGACGGAGTCTGTAGATAGTGTTTATAATAAAATTGAAAGGGAGTTGCCAATATGACGGTAACCCCCTTTTCTATATATGATTTGTATGTGACGATAATTGATGATTCATAGCGAAAATATATACTTGAATCCTTTAGATATGAAACAAACAGGATATTGCTCGTCGAATATTGTAAATAAAGTGGTATATCCTTCTATATGCATATTCCGGTCGAACTGCACGACCTTTCCGATTTGAACTGCATGGTCATTCCGGAACAAACTGCATAGCTTTCCGCAATAACTGCACGAGCATTTAATTAAGTGTTATAGTTCTTTTCGTAGTCAAAAATAATAAAACTACGGAAAGGAGGCATGTAATCATGCAAGACTACAACACTATTGTTGGCGTAATTCAAATGCGCCATAATGATTGTTCATTTAGTGTCATTCAGAAGCGATATCATATCGGCTCAGGAACAGCTCAGCTGATTCTAAAACGGTTTGATGCTTCTGGACTTACATTGGACGAACTCAGGGCTATGGAGCCCCATACTGTGGAGGATTTGTTTTATCCTCCGGAAAATCTCCAGAGAAGAGATCTTCCTCTGCCTGATTTTCAGTACTATTATGACCGTATTCATTCCCCAAAAAGCAAGGTGAATATATCCTATTGCTGGATTGAATACAAACAGGAACACCCTGATGGATATGAGCAGTCCCAGTTCTACGAGCTCTATAACAGGTTTGTAGAAGAAAACTATGGCAAAAGTGATATCAAGATGGCTGTAGAACGAGTTCCTGGTGAAAAACTATATATAGACTGGGTTGGTGACCAGCCAGAACTCTTAGTGGATCTGGATACTGGTGAAATCAAGAAAGTCCATATATTTGTGACAACTTTAGGAGTAAGCAGTCTTATTTATGCTGAGATATTTCCTGATGAAAAGCTTCCGCGGTTTATCGATGGAACAGTTCATGCCTTACAGTTTTATGGAGCAACTCCTAAATATCTCATTCCTGATAATCTCAAGACTGCTGTAACAAAACATACGAAAGATGAATTGATACTTCAGTCGGCTTATTCCGATCTGGAAGATTTCTATGATGTTATCGTATTACCTCCGCCGCCAAGGAAACCAAAAGGTAAACCTACGGTGGAGAACCATGTGCGATATCTCGAAACGCATCTTGTCGAGAAACTAAAGGAAAAGAAGTATACCTCTTTTGAAGAGTTAAATGCTGAGACTAAAAAAATAGTAGCAGTCCTCAATTCCAGAAAGTTTCAGAACAAATCCTATTCGAGATATGACGCTTTTGAAAAGTACGATAAACCGTCTATGAAACCACTGCCAGGCGGAACATTTGCGGTATGCGACTATAAAGCTGTCACTAAAGTCCCTGATAACTATCACATAGAGTATGATGACCACTACTACTCAGTAGTGTACACCCATTGTGGTAAGCCTGCAATTCTTAAGGCTACAGCATCAGAGATACGTATTTGTGATCAGTACAATAGACTGATCTGTAAACATAGAAGGTCTTATGCAAAGTTTCCACTCTATGTGACGGAAGATGAACATATGAGACCTGAACACCTTTATTACAAAGAAGTTAATGCCAAGGATGGTGCTTACTATAGACGCTGGGCATCTGTGTTTGGCCCAAACATGTCCGAATACATAGACAGGCTTCTAAAAGCTCAAAAGCATGAGGAACAGGCTTACAATTCATGTGCCGGTATTCTTCACTCTGTTAAAGAACTTCCTCATGGTATTGTTGAAGAAGCAGCTCGTCAATGTGTTCAAATGAATTCCTGCAAATATAAAACATTCAAGCAGGTTTTAAGCCGGATTCAAGCGGGAACAGTTAGTCGTGATGATAACCTTCCTGAACACGATAACATCCGGGGAAAGGGCTTCTATAAGTAAAGGTGATCTTCTATGGCATACAGACAAAAAGACTATACATACAATCCAAATTTAAACAGTGACGAGAATCTTCTGCTTGATAAACTATTTAAGTTAAAACTTTCACATATGGCAGAAGAATTAGAACGTCAGCTACTTAATCCTAATTCAGAACTTGAGTCTTTTATTAATAGGATATCTGACATCATCAACTATGAATGGGATCAGCGTCAGAACACCAAATTTAATAGATTACTCAAGAAAGCAACACTCAAATATCCTAATGCTGACTTTGATGAAGCAATATATGAACCTGACAGAATGCTGGACACTCATACAATAGAGCTTCTACAAAAATGCGATTGGATAGATGAACCTAAAAACTTATTAATTACTGGTAGTGCTGGTGCTGGTAAAACACATATCGCAAATGCTTTATGTATCACAGCTCTTCATCAACTACGAACAGTAAAGTACATTCGAGCTAACACTCTTATGATGGAAAGTGAGAAAGCTCGTGTAAACAGTAACAGTTATGACTACACAAATCAGATGGCTGCCTACGATCTTCTGGTCATTGATGACTTCGGGCTCATGGAGCTGGATGTAGATAAATGCAGAGATCTATTTGAAGTCATAGAATCACGAGATTGCCGCAAATCAACAATGATTGTATCTCAGTTCCCAGTAATCAAATGGTGGGATCTGTTTAAAAATGATACATATGCAGATGCCTGCCTTAGCAGGATGACTTCTAAGGCTTACCGCCTTGAATGCAATGGCCGTGATATGCGGAAATCAGAGTAACAATTAAACTGCTCATGCAGTTTGGCCGGAACAGCATGCCGTTCCTTCGGAACGGATGTGCTGTTTTACCGGAATATCCACTTCTATACTAGTTTTACTTGAAAAAAATAGGCCTGATATGTTTGATAAATATAATAAATTACTAAAAAAATCAAATAATGCATTAATGATAAGTACTGATTCAAATGAGACTAAAACTACTAAAAGATATTTAAATACTGATATATATAAAGCCTCAAGAGAGATTAGTAAAATGCAAAGATTGGATTCTAAGGTTCTTACTACATGGGTGGAACCTCAAAATAAGAAAATCAGATTGAAAAGACAAAATAGAATCATTAAATGAATAGTGTGATGGGCAATTGGTAATGGTGTATTATTCGTGTGGTTTTAATAAAAAAGAAAAGCCCTAGGCCCTCTGCCAAGTACGGCAATGGGTCGGACTAATCTTAGGTAAATCATATCATAATTGCTATGTTTGTCAATTGTATTTTTTCCATTGCCTTGTGGGCTTTTAATTTCCCACTCATGTCCAGCCATTTTGATATCTGGAGTATGCATATTGGGAATATTGCTAGTAGGGATAAAAACAATGTCATATCCGAGTTCGGCGAAGTATTTGGCGGTTTCTAATTCATGTCTTTCAGGTGATGTATTTAGTTTTGTAGTGTCTATTTTTCCTTTCATTAAAGCACATTATAATAGTCATTATTAGAATAATCAATATAATAGTTAGTAATAATACTAATTTAAAATATGTTGAGTTATCGTTTACTGATTTTCAAGACATATTATGAGGTGACCTTATGAAATACAGCAATATAACCCTGGCAACATTTCTGAAAAGACCGAACCGTTTTATTGCAGAGGTAGAAATAGATGGCTGCAAGGAAATAGTTCATGTTAAGAATACCGGACGATGCAAGGAACTTCTGATTCCGGGATGCGAAGTGTGGCTTACGGCACCGGGAACTGAAAATAGAAAAACGAAATATGATCTGGTAGCTGTCAGAAAGAATACGGGAGTTCTATTTAATATCGATAGCCAGGCTCCGAACAAGGTGGTGAAGGAATGGCTTAAAAAACAGGATTATTCCAAGGTTGTACCGGAATACACTTATGGTGATTCAAGGATTGATTTCTATATGGAAAAAACCGATGAAAGTGGCAATACTCAAAAATATCTTATGGAAGTAAAGGGCTGTACATTGGAAATAGATGGGATAGGATACTTCCCCGACGCTCCTACGGAAAGAGGAGTTAAACATATAAGGGAACTGATTAAAGCCATAGACGATGGATATCATGTTGTGCTTGCATTTGTCATACAGATGGCTGGTGTAGATGAGGTTCGCCCGTATACTGAAATGCATCCTGATTTTGGAGTTGCTATGGAGGAGGCGAGAGAAGCAGGGGTTGAAATACTGTTTTTTAAGTGTCATGTCGAACCAGATCTGTTGGAGATTGTATGAATCTATTTGAAATGCAATATATTCGAATTCTATTTGACGTACGTCAAATACAGATGTATACTATACATGATAGTATTTGACGCGTGTCAAATTTGATATATGGGAGATGATATTTTGAGTGATATCGTTAATAGCAGCAGTATTATAAAAGAAAAACAGGATCTTACATATTTGAAATGGTCACATATCAGAGGTTCCAGTGGAACAGCGGGTACATTTCTCAAGTCTCAGTCCACGATTGAAGGTGTAAAGAAATATTACAAGCTTTCTAACTTTGATATGGAAAATGGCGTTATCGGATATGAGTGTGTTAATGAGATTATAGTAGATCGTCTGCTTTCCATTTTAGGCGTAGAGCATCTCAGCTATGAGCTTATCAATGCTGACATAAGTGTTGATGGCAAGGTTTTTAATACTTATCTTTGTGCCTCTGTGGATTTCAAGAAACGTGGAGAGAGCAAGGTTGCTCTGGATGATTACTATAGAGTGAATGCGAAAAAAGGTGAATCTCATTATGATTTCTGTGTCAGGTTTGGGTGGAAAGAGTATATAGATAGAATGATAGCGCTTGATTATATAATTCTGAACCGTGACAGGCATGGGGCTAATATTGAGATATTGCAGAACTCCAGAGCACATACACTAAGGATAGCACCACTTTTTGATCACGGACTTTCACTTGTTTATTCCTGCTATTCCGAAGCGGATGTAGAGAAGTTTGATGTTATGGAAGATAAACAGTGTCAGAATTTCATTGGGAGCAGATCCTGTTATGATAACTTGATGCTGATAAAGAACTCCGGAGACGTCTTTCCCGGAAAGCTTAGGAAATCTGATAGAGATATATTGTTTGAAGGATTAGATGATATATTACCTCCTGTTTATTTGGAAACAATATGGAAAATGATATCTAAGAGGTATAAGGTGTATGAAGATATACGAAATCATAAATGAAACTGAAGATATATCTGTCGGAACTCTTCTTTATTATGAGAAAAATCACGACTTTATTATAGAGATTCGTGATACAATGGATGAGTGGACGGCACCTATGCTTCTGTCAGCATACGTTAAACGAAATGTATTTACAATACCTCGTGATATCAGCCGGCTCTGGGTAGAGGAAAGGATTGTCCCAAGCGGAAGGCAGAATATTGATATTATACTAAGGAACCATAAGATCAAAGCTTATGATGAGATGAAGCTCCTTGAGGTTGCAGCGGGAAGGTGCTCTCAGGATGATCTGGCTATAAAAAAGCTGGGAGAGCTTCCTGAATATGTAAAGGACAGGATGAAGACAAATGTAGCAGAGTGTGTTGTTACAGAGGGGAAAAATATACTGGTTTTCTTTGCTGATGATACTATGCGAAAGATAGACCTGTCTGAGCTTTCTGATCTGGAAGGTGTGGACGCTGTTCTTAAAAATGATAAGCTGTTAGATTCCTGTAAAGTCGGAACGGGCGGGTACTTTATTACATTTAATGATTCTATAGATATTCCGTCAGACGTGCTTTATAAAGCCGGTACTGAGATGCCGTTAAAGCTTAGTGATTTTATGGCTTTTATGAGAAATAATGTTTTAGATACGACTGAAAGCTGCTCAGTTCTGGATTGCTCCAGACAGAATATTGCTTATATGTTGAGGCAGGAGCAGCTGAGTCCCCTGAAGGAAGAAGTGAAGGGGAATCTGTATCTGAAAGGTGATGTGTTAAAGAATACCTGGGGAGTATTGAATGATTACTGAGGTCAGAAAAAGAACAAGAAAGACCGTTTTTAAAAAGGGCGTGAAGCCCTACATTGGTATGCTTCTTGTAATATTTATATTTTCGTTTCTTGATGTATTTTATTCTATGGGAACGAAAGAGGTAGATTCCAAAGAGGAAATGCTGGATATGGAAACGGTTGAAAAGAAAGACGTGGATGCTGTAGAGGAATATATAGTATCGATGTCTGTTTTTGATAAAGTACCCGAGTTTGTTAAAACCAATGTGGTAAAAAGACTGGCCAGGCGCGTTGCTACTGCACATCCTTCAGTTCTCAATTCTCTTTCTTCAAATCAGGAGTTTTTTGAAAATCATATGGGTGAGGTTCTGTTTTTCCTGATTGCCGGAATGGTAGTCCTTGGCGTGATCAAGTTCTTTCTCACCCGGCCGTTTCTTGTGGGGCAGTGCAGATATCTGATGGAAGCAAGGTTTCAAAGAAATGTCAGAATTCGTCGTATCTTTGCACCTTTTGGAGATAAAAAATTCCTTAGGGTTTATACGACCATGTCCCGGTATAATCTGTTTTCGATACTATGGTGGCTAACTATAGTCGGTGGTTTTTATAAATATTATCAGTACTATTTTGTAAAATATATTCTTGCGGAAAATCCCAATGTCAAATGGAAGCAGGCACGTGACCTGTCAAAGGCCATGACTGATGGATACAAGTTTACTATTTTTAAAACAAATTTATCTTACATTTATCTTACTTTACTCCGTTATATTCCATTTGTACCATTATTTATTACGACACCTGTACGTGAGAATGTTTCGGTTGAAATGTATTTCTGGCTGAGAAAAAGACCTGATATTGACAGGAGCCTTTTTATAGAGAAGGCATTTGACGAGGAGGCATATATCGACAGGATAGAAGCAGGTGAGAATCCGGAGGATATAAAGCCTGTGTATCTGATGCCGGATTTCAGTATAAGCGGATCAAGCTTTGATGAAAATGATCATTATTCGCTGCGAGATTATATAGTACTGTTTTTCATTTTCTCGATTTTCGGATGGATATGGGAGTTTTCGACAAGTATGATCGATGGTCATGCATATGTCAGCAGTAATAACTTATACGGCCCCTGGATTGAGGTATACGGAATCTTCGGAATAATTTTCGTTGCAGTGCTTTGTCGTTTTAAGAATAACAATCAGAAGTTTGCTGTGGCAACTGTGTTGCTTGGTTTTATTATGGAATGCTTATACAGCTTTTTACTGGTATTTCATAACATGAAAATGTCTTCGAAGGACATGAGTGTAATTTCTGCAGTTATAAACAGATTCAGTTTCAGTGAGCTGTTTTTATTTATTGTTGTGGGATTCCTGTGCGCATATATCATCGCTCCCCATGTTAAGAATGCTCTGGACAGGCTGGGAGAGAAGAAGACGAAGGTACTGTGCAGAGCTTTGATCTTACTTTATGTGATTGATGTTATCGTAAGTGCGATAGTATATTATCATAAGTAAAGAATAATTCGATGGAGAAATGTATGTATCCAATAAAGGTTTCCGGAAGAAAGGAATTTTCGGGAAAGCAGAAACGACAGCTGAAAAGATTCGGTCTTATCTGGGATGTAATCACTGGTTTGCCGAGATCTATTTTGGTGATAAACCGGAAACAGTGCTCAGAGCAGAATCAAATGAGAATAATAAAAAGGACGAGGAAGTTATAAATATTCTTAAGAGCATAAATGCCTGCTTTGTAGATGAAGATTCAGAGGGGATAAATGAGATACTTAAAAATGCAGAAGAAAGCAGCGAATTATCTAATCTTGATAAGATGAAGATTTATAACAACTGCAAATCAGCATTATGGGATCTGAAGGAGTAATACTTTTTATGTCATTCTGAGCGAAACGAATCAGGGGTCTGTCCGAAGGACAGAAGCATTCTGCGTAGCAGAATTAAAGACATACGGAGTATGGCTTTTATATCACAAAGTGATATAGCTCAAGAATCTTTTATGTATGGAGATAATATAATGAAAACTGTTTTATGCTACGGTGATTCAAATACATATGGCTACAATCCGTCTACAGGACTGCGTTATTCTGAAAATATAAGGTGGACATGTCGTCTTCAGAAGCTTCTCGGTTCTGATTACAAGGTTATCGAGGAGGGGTGTAACGGCAGGACCACGGTGTTCGATGATCCCATAGAAGGCTGGAAAAACGGACTAGGTTATCTCAGGCCTTGTCTTAACTCACATAAGCCCGTTGATATAGTGGTAATGATGCTCGGAAGTAATGACCTGAAGGAGTTATTTCACGCTAAGCCGGAAGAGATAGCTCATGGTGCCGAGATACTTGTTAAGGATATTATTGATTTTACCGGAAATAAGCAGGGCTTTGTTCCGGAAATAATCCTTGTGTCACCACCTGAGATAGGTGAGGGAATAACTTCATCTCCATTCTATGGAAACTTTCTGGAAAATGCTATCGGACGTTCCAGAGAGTTCCCGAAATGGTATAAGAAGGTGGCTGAGGAAAATGGCTGTGTATTTGTGAACGCAGCTGAGTATATACAGCCGTCAACTGTTGATTCGCTGCATTTATCGCCGGAGGGACATGAAAGACTGGCTGAGGTGTTATATGAAACAATTCGGAGGATTTGATTATGACCAGAAGAGAGATTGCTATAGAAAACTTTAAGAAGGGATATAACTGTTCCCAGTCGATAGTTCTTACTTTTGCGGATATGATTCCCGTGGATGAAAAGGAGCTCCTGAAGATGGCTTCATCCTTTGGAGGTGGTATGGGACGTCTCCGTGAGGTATGCGGTGCCGTAAGCGGCATGTTCATGGTGGCCGGATTTCTCTATGGATATGATGGACCTGAAACCGGTCAGGTAAAGGCGGATCATTATGCCAGAATACAGGAATTGGCTGAAATCTTTAAAGAGAATCACGGTTCCATCATCTGCCGTGATATGCTGGGACTCAGTGCAGGACCTGATGCACCGACTCCTGAAGCACGTACTAAAGAGTATTACAAAAAACGTCCCTGTCCGGAAATCGTGGGTGATGCTGCGGAGATTTTGGAGAAATATATAGAAGATAATGCACCTTAATGTATATAAAAGGATAGTGAGAGTTGAAAATAATTAGGTTACTATTGCTCTTATAAAGGGTATCTTCTTCAGTATGGCAACGATAACTAATGTAATGACGAAAATTATTAACACTAAAAGCGGAACGGATATTATCTGTGTACATATGGTTACATTAATATCAAACCACCGGTCAAGAATATTCATTACACCGTAGTGAACAAGATAGATTCCGAAGGAATAGCTCCCAAGTAAACACATGACTTTTGTGATCTTTGAATCGGGATTGTATTTCCTTTCACCGCTCTCTGTATTTTTAAAAAACTCGAATAATCCAACAGCTGCCAGAACAAGGAATGGACTGGTTTCCACCATTAGTAAAATAACGGGTTTGTCATATGCTATTGAAAGGACTATGGTAAGAATGCCTGACAATAACAATGAAGGAATTGCGGATACTACAAGGGGAGTATGCCATTTTCCTACCCCATACTCATGAATGTAGTGGCCAAGCAGGAAAAATCCCAGATAGCCGGGGATGAATGTTACATTCATATAGCTGATATCAGTGATCATTTGATCTACAATAGTTTGGCCAAAAGAGAAGTTTTTCGAATCAGGGTATAAACTTCTTAAGGAAGTGAGGGTACCGAACAGTATACCAAATATGATAAGAAGCCATATCAGATATAGGGTGATCTTTCTATCCTTTGTTATCTGCCTCAGAACCGGAAGAGCCAGATACAAACCGACGATCATCAGAAGATACCACATATGCAGTGGGATGGCAAAGAGATGTATGACGAAATATTCTAGATCACCTTTGTCCATAATAGTATAGAGAATATCGTAAAGTACAACCCATACGCCGAAGCATATTAAAATTCGCTTAGTGTATTTTTCGGCTATTATTCGCATGGGAAAATCCTTCTTTGGATTAAGAAAAAGGGCACCTGAAATCATACAAAAAATAAAGGTACTGTATCGCCCCAGAAGATTGTACATGGTCTGTGTATTGAATCTCATTGATCCGATATCAAGTTCTGACCATTTCTGACCTGATACGTGTATTAAGATAACTCCCAGTACACATATGACTCTCAGGTATTCCATGTAGCAGTATTTTTTGTGATTATTACTCATGCCTGCCCCCAATATACTAATATATGGTGTATTTTACCCCTAAATCCCATTTTACAACACAATTATTACAGTTGCAATTGACACATTTAAACATAAAGAAAAAACTATTTATCGGAGGAAATGGAAGATGGAAGATTTATATGCTCAGTCTATGGAGGTTTTTGCCGGAATCAGAGAGCAGATTGATATGAAAATGGGGAACCTGCTGGTTGTGGGTTGTTCCACAAGTACGGTTCTCGGAAATATGCCCGGAACAAATTCCAGTGAGGAGATAGCGGAGCAGATATATAAGGCTTTGACGGATACATTTGGCGATAGCTTTGACATTGCCGTACAGTGCTGTGAACATCTGAACAGGGCACTTGTTGTTGAAAGAAAGGTTGCGGAAAAGTACGATTTTCTGGAGGTGAATGCTGTGCCGTATATAAAGGGAGGCGGAGCATTTGCAACAAAGCATTATAACTCTCTGAAGGATGCGGTTGTGGTTGAGGATATAAAGGCAAAAGCCATAGTCGGCATAGATATCGGCGGAGTGATGATAGGTATGCATATGAAACCGGTGGTAGTTCCCATGAAGCTGGAAAAAAGAAGGATTGCCGAGGCGTTCGTTTTTGCAGGGAAGACACGTCTTAAATATGTGGGTGGAGAAAGAACAAGATATATGAAGTGAAGTAGTATAATAGAGGTGATATGCTTTTCAATCCATCATAATTATGGTAAAATTGTTATAACTTTATGACGCGGAAATAGTTCTATTTCAGTTAGGTAATATTATGAAAAAGAAAAGTCAGCATGAACAATCAGGTGAGAAGTTTAAATGGTTGCAGATCGAGATACTGGTCGTATTTGCAGTCATTATTATGATTGTCATATTTTTCCTGGACTACATTATTCTTATTAATTCAAAGCGGGCGATGGAAAAGAATGCGTCGAATCTTATATCTGCAAACAGCAGGCAGATACAGCTGAATATCAATTCTTATCTTGAGCGGATGGAAACCATTCCGACACTTCTGTTTTCCGATGAAAGTTATTATTTATATGATGCAACTGATGAGACGGTTGAAGAGTACCAGAAGGTCAAAATGGAAGAGTCCATTCAGGAACGAATCGTCGATATCGGTCTTATGGAGAACTATTCTGATTTCGGAATAGTTTATTCCAATGAGGATACGGTGGGGTGGATATCCCACGGAACAGAGGATATATTCCCTGAAGGCGGTATGTATGAGACGTTTTCAGGTTATGTTTCCGATAATAAAAAGGCAGATGGATGGTGCTTTGATGTAAATGGATGTACTGACAGGATTTACTATATAAAAAGACTGAATCCAAATGCTGTCCTTGAATCTGCAACCTATACCAGAGAGCTTTCCCAGGTTTTCGTTTATCCTGAGGAGCTTGAGGGAATGACTATACGTCTTGTTGATGAAAATGATGAGATCATTTATTCTTCGGATGACACTGAGATAGGACAGGCTCTTCCTTCTGAGATATCAGACGAGCTTATGAAGAGTGGGGATGACAAGTCCGGAGCTCCCGGAGAATATGATAAAAGCATTATCAGTGCGAAATATATCATTAATACAAATGAATGCTCAAACGGATGGAAGGTTATATGTTCAGTTCCTACCGAAATAATCCTGAGAGACAATAATAGTATGAGAAGCTTTATTTTAAAGGTTTCTCTGGGTGTTGCCGTATTCTTCGTGCTTGCGGGGCTTGCCCTGATTCTGAAGATATACCGTCCTATGGGAGATGTTGTTGAATCACTTCAGAAAAGTGCGGAGTTCGATAAGCTGTCAGGTGTAATGAATAAGGCCGCTTTCCAGGATGAAGTGGAAGTGAAGCTTTCGGCTAAGAATGAAAATGATATTTCAATCCTTGTTATGATAGATGTAGACAATTTCAAGCAGGTAAATGATAAGCTTGGCCATTCTCATGGTGATCAGGTTATCATCAGAACAGGCGAGATACTCAAAAAGGTTTTTAATGCTGATACGATCATAGGTCGTTTGGGTGGTGATGAGTTTGCGTCTTATTCTGAGGTTAAGATTTCCGATAATGAAACGGATGAGAAGGAATATAGGGAAAGCAGAGAAGGAATGATTGCCATAGCCAGAGAGCAGCTGGTAAAGCTGAGGACTGAATTTGACAGGGAGTTCAAAGAAGAAAAGTCTAAGTGTTCCATTTCCCTTAGTACAGGTGTTTATATAACTGATAAGTACAGCGGTGCGAAGGAAAACTTCAAGTTGATATATGATAAAGCTGATAAGGCTTTATACAATTCAAAGAGAACGGGAAAATCAAAGGATACGGTATACGAAGAGGAATAAGGTTTTTATGAAGCGAAGATATATAAGCAGTATTATAATAATGAGCTTGATCGTTATCGTAGTTTTCATAGTAACTTATATGGTGATCAACGGAAGAATGCTGAGAGGAAAAGAAGAGAGTGTAAAAAACTCTAAGAACAAGACTCAGCTGACGCTTTCCTGGTGGGGTAATGATGGTCGTCATCAGTATACCATGGAAGGTGTTGATATATTCCAGGATAAGAATGAAGACATTGATGTAAATTACCGTTATGGTGTATGGAACGGATATGAGAAGCGAAATAAGGTCTGGATGGAGTCCCATAATCAGGCGGATGTCATGCAGATAAACTTTGCGTGGCTTGAAGAGTATTCCAAGGACGGAAACGGATATTATGATCTGAATCAGTTATCTGACTATATTGATCTGGACAATTTCACAGAGGAAGAACTGGCTTACGGAAGTAAGAATGGGGTGTTAAATGCTATTCCCATAGCCATGAATACCCATACATTTTACTATAATCAGGATATACTTGATGAATACGGACTTGAGGTGCCATCAACCTGGGATGACCTTTTGGAACTGGGAAAAAGAGCAAAGAAGGACAACAGATACGCTCTTGGCTTCAGCAAGAAACAGCTGTTTCTGTTTATGATTGCTTACTATGAACAGAGTCATGGAGATACAGTCTTTAAGGATGATGGCGGTCTGAATATAGGAGAAGACGGAATAAAGTATATGCTGGAGTATTATAAGACTCTGATAGATGAGCATGTTATATGTCCTATAGACAGCTTTGACAGAGCAAAGTATCAGTCGGGAGAGATTATAGGTACTATGTGCTGGATCAGCGATACGAAGCTGTACTGCGACGATCAGCAGGCTTTGGGAATAAATGTAAGCCGGGGCTTATATCCGACTATGGAAGGTGCAAAGCGGAGCGGATGGTATATCAAGCCGGCTACCATGTGGGCTATATCTGCAGACACAGAGCATCCGGAGGAGGCAGCCAAGCTTCTGAATTTCCTTCTGAGTGATCCGGAGATGGTCAGTCTTCAGCAGACTGAGAAGGGTGTTCCCGTAAGTGATGCAGCTATATCTGTGCTTTCTGAGGAAGGACTCACTGAAACGAATGAGTATAAAGCTTCGCAGGAACTGCTTGAACAGCAGGAAAATCTGTTCCTGATGAATCCATATATGGAAAACGAAGGAATCCTGGATGCATTTAAGATAGGTGCGGATGAATACCTGTATGATAAAATGGAACCGGATGAATGTGCTAAGATGATATATAATGACATAAATTCAGAAATACAAAAAGAACAATAAGCCGAGGTAGTTTAGAAGGAATTAATATAATGATTTAAAATGATGTTTTTTTGATGATCATTTCAAGGTGTGGGAAAATAATAACCCACACCTTATTTTATTATTGAGTCAGAAATTAACAATTGTTAAGGTAAAACGGAAACAAAAAAGGATAGTTTTCGGAAAGTATTAAGAAGTCGGAGGTTAAAATTATGTGGGAGAGATTTAAGTTCTGGATGAGAGGTTATAAGGATTGTGCAGGCTGCTGCCTTGGATGTTCATATTTTGAGCAGTGCAGAAGTGATGTTTTTTCAGAGGATGAGGAGAGAGAAGCTTATGAGAGAGATCTCGCCATAGAGGCCATCATCAGCGAGAGAATGCCGGAGTGCTGCCGCAGATCAGCATGATATCTGAGAGATGTTTGAGAGATGTCTGCTTGATGAAATGTATCGCCCCATAGTCTGTCCCTGTATAGGTACACAAATCCGTAAATTTGTGGTAAACTGTTAGATAGTAAGGTTTATTGTTAAAGCAGATTGCTGTATTTACAGTTTTTGCAAGGGGTTTTGTGTAAAAAAGAGGTACAGACTATGAGGGGTAAAAATCAAAAATTAAAACTATTATATCTGTCGAAGATAATGCAGGAGCAAACAGATGATACACATGCACTTACCATGCCTCAGATCATAAAAGAACTGGCGAAATATGATATAGAGGCTCAGCGTAAAAGTGTATATGATGATCTGCGTGCTCTTTCTGATTTTGGGATAGAAATACTGGATTACAGAGTTGGCTATCAGACATTTTACTACTGCGGAGCTCGTGATTTCGAGCTGGCAGAACTGCATATCATTGCCGATGCCATAGCTTCATCGAAGTTTATAACAGCGAAAAAATCCAAGGATCTGATAAAAAAGATAGAGCATATGGCAAGCAACTATGATGCAAAGCTGATCGACAGAGATGTCTATGTATCCAACCGTGTCAAGAACATGAATGAAAGTATCTTATATACGGTTGATGCCATCCAGAATGCCATTGCAGATAATCATAAGATAAAGTTTCAGTATTTCAGCTGGAATATAAAAGGTGAGATGCAGCTGCGTCATGACGGAGCCTTCTATAATATCAGCCCGTGGGCGCTTCTTTGGGATGATGAAAACTATTATCTGGTGGGCTATGATGAGAAGGTTGATGACTTCAAGCATTATCGCGTTGATAAGATGCTGAAGACCAGTGAACTGGATGAGAATCGTAAAGGTGCAACCAAGTTCAGGAAGCTGGATAAGGATGTCTATACAAAGAAGCATTTCCGTATGTTTGGCGGAAAGGATGAGAGAGTAACGCTTCTTTGTAAAAACGAGATGGCGAACGTTATCATCGATCAGTTCGGCAGAGAGTCCACATTTATAAAGGTGGATGACGAGCATTTCAGAGCCAGAGTTGATGTTATAGTCAGTGACCAGTTCCTGGGATGGATCATCGCCCTTGGTGGGGATGTGGTTATCGAAGGACCTGAAAATGTAAAGGAGAGACTGGTTGAACTGATCAGAATTAATATGGATAAATACTAATTTTAAGTTTTTCATTAACCACAGTGGTTATTGTAATTATTTATTGATAATAGTAAAATAATTCCATAAATCTGGAAAGGAGACAGTCTTATGATTAAAGTGAAAAAAGTAAGAAGTATATTCACGTATATTCTTGCCTTTGCTTTTGTTCTGGGCGTATTTGGTCCTGCTGTGACTTCAAATGCGGCTTCAGTAAAAGACAAGAATAATAAGACGAACACCTCTGTGACTTACACGAGAGATGCTGTGATCGGTGACGAGGCTCAGTATCCCGGAGTATATAGAGTAAGTGCAGTAAAAGGTGATAAAAAAGATAGCAATGCAACCATAGGTATATCAAGCATTGCCAAGCAGAATCTGGTGAATGGACCGACGTTTCAGTCGCCGGCTATTATAATGGGTGCTGCTGTCCCTTATGAAGAGAAAACAGGACCTACTGAATATACTCAGAAGGCCGGTGGTTCACTTTATGCGCCTTACAGCTATTTCCGCTACAAGATAATTGAGGAAGCAAATCCGAATGGTGCCCCGGGAAATCATAAGAAAATGTCCGGTTTTGATGGTAGTTACGTTATCGTCCGTGTGGACGTAAGCGATATTATTAAGGATGCCCCTGCAGGAAGTTATCTTCATGTTAAGCAGGAGGGTAACAAGGCTCTTATGGCAAATCTCGCTTATGATAATGATCGTAAGCAGGATGGAATGATCACATTCTCAGATGCAGTCGGAAATATGGCTAGTGTTTATAAGCTCGATAATAATGCCGCTTCGCTTAAGGATTTAGAAGGAAATGATAAAGATACGCCTTATGTAGATGTTATCGTTTATTCTTCAGGAAATCATGTAGCCGGTGCAGATGCAGGAAGTACTGATCCGCTGGTTATAAAGCCTGATTTCGCTCTTAAGTTTTACGTAGATCAGACCGATGATTACAATCCTGAACTTATTTATGATCCAAATGCACCGTCACCAACTGATCCGGATGCAAAGACACATGTTCAGCTGGTTATGGAGAAATACTTCGATGAGACAAAGATCGATGCGAGTGAAATAACAAGCTATACAGTTATGGGCAGTGACCTTGAACTTGAGGTTATGAATGATGATGATTCAAGAGCAGGTTTCACAAAGCCTGAATACTGGTCAATGCATAATGCAATGACATATGATGCTTATGACAATTCACCGATCAAGATGATCTGTGAGGTTCCCGTTCTTGAAGGCCTCAGAGTTGAAGGAACGGCACCGGGAAGCAGAAATGTTATTCTGGATGTAAATAGTTTCGATATACAGATAGCAAACCATCAGGAGACAGGTGCTGCAGGACTTACAGTCAAGAATGCAACGCTGAAGCTGATGGATGGATTTAATACAACAGGAGCTGAGCTTGCTGTTGGTAATAATGCCACTATGTCTATAGAGGAAGGCGGAAAGCTGATCGTAGATGCAACAGCCCAGCTGGAGGTTGAGTATGATGCAGCATCAACTGCTCCTGCAGAAGGTCAGGATCCGGCTCCGACTCCGGATTATGACTGTGGCGTTATCGCCATTAAAAACGGTGGTGAGATTGAGAATAATGGTGTTATTACTGTTGAAGGTACAGAAGGTAAGCCTGTAGATCCGGCCAATCCTTCAACACGTGAAATAAAGAATGCAGAGTTCCATATCGCAGAAGGCGGAAAGCTGACAAACAACGGATGTCTCCTTTCATATGGTTCATTCTACAATATGGGAACTATCGTAAATAACGGTAAATATGATGATGTTATCACATCAAACGATCCTGATAAGGGAAGCTTTACTTATCATAAGGGTATCCAGATATCATGGAAGGATGATGTTACACAGGATAATGTAACAATGGGTAGTCTTTACAATGGTAAGGAAGGCGAAACAATAAGTGCAAATGCTACTTTAGAGAACAGTGGTGATATAGTTCTTGTTCCCGGTATTCTGGAGAACTACGGAAAAGTAACTAATACGGATACAGGAAATATCTATCCTTGTGTTGTTGAGGAGGCAGTGATACCTGTCAATCCTACAGCTGATAAGCCGACAACTACCGAGAAGCGTATTAAGTTCGGTCATCCTATTCAGGGCTGGGTTGATAATGAGCTCGGAGCAACATTTGTGAATGAAGGAACATTAACCGCAGCAAATGTTGAGATCGTAAATAACGGACGTACCGGAGCTCTCACAGCAGATGCATATCTTGATCCTGATTGTGATATAGATTTCTTTGATTACGGTACCACTACAAATAAGGGAAGCATAAGAGTCGGTACAGTATATCCACATGGTACATTTAGCAATTATGGAGAAGTAGTTAACAGAGTTATTGTTTCAAAGAATGAAGATTCACAGGGCATGGTTATAGATTATGCAGAAACAAAGCTGGATAATGTATACAATGCTAAAAAACGTGTATCTGCGGAAGCAAACATCTGGGAGTATACAGATACCCCTACACTTACGGTATCACCTAAGCTTCAGGAATGTAAGGGTGGTGAAACTGCTAAATGGAATGTTAAGGCTGAATTTAAGACTACAGAAGATATTAAGTATCTGTTAAGAATCGTTCAGGCCAGCCCGGCTACCGGTGATGTAGTAAAATCAGTTACCATAGATGCAAATACGGAAACCGAAGTTGAAGGTCCTGTACTTCCTCAGATGAAGGGAAATGTTATATATGGTTTCTTCATTGATGAAGCGGAGTCAGGTGGTGTTAATGCAACAGTCAAGGTTACACCTTCTGAGATAACTCCTCCTGTTGCTATAGAAGGACTTCAGTATGCAGGAAAGGATAAGGAACAGGAGCTTGTAACTAAGGGTAATGCCGGAGATAAAGCTCTTGAGTACTGTGTTGAATATAGAACTATTAAGAGTGAATGGACTAAAGAAATACCGAAGGCTATAGATGCCGGATTATACAAGGTTCACTACAGAATTGAAGGCGAAGAAGAGGAACTGGGTGCAGTTGAGGTTACTATTCAGCAAAGGCTCGTTATTGTTTCAGCAAATGATGTATCTTCTAAGGTTGGTGAAGAACTGAAGGACGTTACAAATGAATTTGTAGTAAGTGGACTTGCTGAAGGAGATACAGTAGAAGATTTCGCATTAGTAGATTGTAAACTTGATAATCAGGCAGATAAAGATGTTCCCGGTGAGTATCCGATATATGTAAATATTAATGATTCAACTATAAACTATACCTTTGAAGATTATGAAGGTATCTACAGAGTCGTTGATAATGACTTCGATGTAACTGCAAAAGATAAATACGGAGTTTACAGCGATGATATAGCTACTTATAAGGGCTATAATATCGAAGTAACAGCACCTCAGGGAGCAACTGTATATTACAGCGCAGCCCAGGAGCTTAATATTAATAATTACGAGACAGCAGGATTTACAGCTGATACATTTAAGCCGATGCCGGCAGCAGTAGGAAAGCATGCAGTTTATTACTTTGTAATATCAGAGGATAAACAGCAATATGTTTCAGGTAAGAGATATGTAGTTATCGATAAGGCTGCTCAGACAGCTCCGGATAAGATTACTACAGAGGCTGAGACCTGGAAGGGTTCAGGTGACGGACTTATTATGGGTCTTACACCTAGAGCTATGGAGTTCAGAAACATAAATAATGAAGGTGCTTATACAACAGCATATTATGAGCTTGTGTCAGTTCCTGCAGGTACATACCTTGTAAGAATGATAGGTGATGAAAATCATTATCCAAGCCCTGATACTAAGGTTGTTGTAGGTGAAGGACCTGAAATAACAGTTGAATTCGACAGTGCCGGTGGTAGTGAGGTTGCTCCGGTAACAGGACTTACAGCAGGTGATATTCTTCCTCGTCCTGATGATCCGGTATATGATGGTCATACATTTGACGGTTGGTACTTCATGGATTCACTTTATGACTTCAGTGATCCTGTAACACAGAGCTTTACGCTTACAGCTAAGTGGACAGAGGTTCAGCCTGATCCACAGCCGGATCCGGATCCTGATCCACAGCCGGATCCTGAAAAGAAGGATGATGACAAGAAGGAAGATACTGATAAGAAAGACGATTCCGGAAACAAGGATGAGAAGACTGACAAGCCTTCAAACGAATGGATAGACGGTAAGTACTATGATGCTAACGGAGTAGCCGGTTCGGCAAGGGCAGAGTGGAAGAGCGATGCCAAGGGCTGGTGGTTCGAGGATCAGAAGGGCTGGTATCCGAAGAGTGAGTGGCAGAAGATCGACGGTCTGTGGTATTACTTCGATGCAGAAGGATATATGGCACATGGTGAGTGGATCGAAGGCTACTGGCTTGATGAAGATGGTGCTTACAGATATACATATCGCGGTTCCTGGAAACAGGACAGCAAAGGCTGGTGGTTTGACGATGAGAGCGGCTGGTACGCACAGGACAGCTGGCAGAAGATCGACGGAAAGTGGTACTTCTTCCAGAAGAGCGGCTACATGGCTACACTTCGTTATATCGAGGAATGGTGGGTAGACGCCGATGGAGTTTGCCAGTAATTGAATTTGGTTAACATAAAATAAGTCAATGGGGATAATCCTCATTGGCTTATTTTTAAAGATTAGGTATAATGAATATGCGAATTATTGTATACAAGAATTAAGGAATGTATGATTCTATGATTACTGTTAATGAACTTCATTATTCAAATACGAATACATATCTGATAGAAGGGGGTTCCGGAACGATACTATTTGACACGGGCTGGGCCGGTACTTTTTCTGTTTTTTGTAAGGAAATGGGTGATAACGGAAAGAAAATCCAGGATATAGATTTTATCCTGATATCGCATTATCATCCTGACCATATGGGTATCGCTCAGGATATAGCGGATAGTGGTAATTCTAAGATTTTAGTTATAGATCTGCAGCTTCCCTTTATCCATAACAGCGACATTATATTTGAGAAGGACGGAAGGGTACAGTTTCATCCCATAGTTGACGAAAAGGTAAAGGTAATATCCCCGGAGGAAAGCAGAGGATTTCTGGAGACACTTGGAATACCTGGAGAGATAATACATACTCCCGGACACAGTGATGACAGTATATCCCTTTGGCTTGATGATGGCTATCTTTTTGTGGGGGATTTAAATCCATTATATGAGCTGGAGCTTCATGCAGGTACCGAGATAGAAGCCAGCTGGAAGAAGCTTCTTGAAAAGGATCCTAAGAAAGTTTACTATGGACATGCCAGGACGGTGGAAACAGATGAAAGAAGTGAGTTATTCCCGATTGTTTCAAAGATCATGAAATATATCGACAAGAGTTACTCTGTTGAAAAGATATGCAGAAAAACCGGAGCGGATCAAAGCTTTGTCGAGGATGTTAATCGTATGTACCTCACTCACCAAAATGTAGGGGTACAGGGAATACTTGACAGAATTGAGATAAAGAATAAGTAAATACAGATAATAATAAAATCAGATAGTATTTAATACAGAAGAAAAAAATAGGTGAATACAGGTGTTTAAAATTATGAAAAAGATATTTGGTGGTATCAATCTTACATGGCCGAAGCTTATCATATTTGCAATACTTGCGGGTGTTTATACAGCTGTTATGGCTATAATTCCCCAGCTGCATTACACATCCTTTAATACGATCACAGTATCATTCGAGGTATGGGTGCTGTTTGGAATCTTTATAATAATGAACAGTAAATCCTGCATAGATTCAGCACTCAAGTGCTTTGTATTCTTTTTGATAAGCCAGCCGCTGGTGTATCTGATTCAGGTACCATTTTCCAGGCTGGGATGGGGGCTTTTCGGATATTACAAAACCTGGTTTATCTGGACTGTTCTTTGTGTGCCTATGGGTTTTATAGGATATTTCCTGAAGAAAAACAAATGGTGGGGAATGTTTATCCTGATACCGATCTTAATACTGGTTGGATTTTCATATTCATTGTATCTAAGTTATTTTATTTTCTCACGTCCGAAATATATCTTGATCGTTTTATTCTGCGCAGGAACCATGATAATGTATCCCCTGGTTTTGCTTGGAGATAAGATAGCAAAATATATCACATTGGCAGTCAGCATCATGCTCATTGCGGGACTTACGGTTTATAATATTATGAAACCTCCGGTATACAGTACGGACTTACTTATAAACGGAGATAAATATCACTTTGATGATACTTACTTAGTATCTTTAGAAGATAGTAAATACGGAGATGTGAAGATCGTCTATGAAAACGCGATAGAGGAATTCATGGTTCATGCGGATCTTAAAAGAGAAGGAAGCACTGTTCTGATTCTTGAATCTCCATCCGGGGAAAAGACAGAGTATGATGTTAAGATAAAAAGAGATACATATGATATAAAGAAGAGATGAGGAGGGTTATATATGTTAGAAGTGGGAACAAAAGCACCGGATTTTACACTTCCGGATCAGAATGGTGATATGCACAGTCTTTCAGAGTATAAGGGACAGAAGGTTATCCTTTATTTCTATCCGAAGGATAGTACACCGGGATGTACAAAGCAGGCATGCAGCTTTGGAGAACTGATGCCTCAGTTTAAAGAAAAGGGGGCTGTGATTCTCGGCGTGAGCAAGGATTCGGTTGCTTCACACAAAAGATTTGAAGAGAAGTACGGACTTCCATTTACACTGCTTTCTGATACCGAGAGAGTTGTTATAGAAGCATACGATGTATGGAAGGAAAAGAAGAACTACGGTAAGGTGTCCATGGGTGTAGTCAGAACAACCTATCTTATCGATGAAGAGGGAATCATTACAAAGGCCCTGGGAAATGTAAAGGCAGCAGAGAATCCTACTCAGATGCTGGAACTGGTGTAATTGTTCATTGTTTATAGTACATCGATGGTTATTCATTGGTTATCATGAATGGGATGAGAAACTTGCGGATCTTAGCGTAAAGCTTGCTTGATTCGGAGCTTTTTTTGAAAGTATTATTTGGTGAAATACATATCCACGACTCCGTATGACACAAATGTAGTGTCATTCTGAGTGAAGCGAAGAATCTTGAAAGAGTGAAAATATGATTGTAGAAAATGGTGAGTGGATAATGAAAGGTGTCGACTGGGAAGACACAGCATGTATACATTCCACAGATGAATTAATAGATGTAATAAATGAATATGGTTTCCTGCCTCTGTTTTCAAATGAGGTCCAAGGCTTTTCTGTAGAAGAAATGACGGAACCGGCATACTGGTGGTCTGGGGACGTCGATGTTGATCCCTGGGAGTGGAGAGCTATAATAGCAAGAACCGGAAAGGTTGCTTATGGAAAGTTCTTTAATAAAAAAGCAGGCTTCATTTCAAAAAAATGGTTTCCTTACTTTGCAAATTACAGGCGGGACGGATATGACTTTGATGCCAGATATGAGGATGGAAAAGCAGAGTTCAGAGAGAATCTCATAATGAAGCTGTTTCTTCCTGCAAACATTGAGCTGATGGATGTAGACCGTAAACACATAAAAGAATATGTGGAGAGTCCGGAACTGTTTTCTTTCGAAGTAAAAAAGAGGGCAGGATTCGGAAAGGGCGGAGAAAAGAACTTCGAAGGAACTGTTACGAAGCTCCAGATGGAATCCTATCTCGTAGTAAAGGATTTCCGACAGAAGGTAAATAAAAAGGGCGAGCCCTACGGCTGGGCCAATGCCATATATACGCTGCCTGAATATATTTGGGGATACAAGAATGTAACCCAAAGTTATAAAGAAAACACGGAGGAGTCATATAACAAGATAATAAAGCAGATTCAAAAATGCTTTCCGGATGCTGATTTGAAGGATATAAAGAGAGTAATGAAATCCTGAACTAAAGTTTTCGGAGCTGTTGGCAACAATTTCTGCTTATTTACTGAATATTGTTGCTTTTTATCCCTCTAAACCGCCTGATTCCGGAGCTGTCGGCAACAATTTTTGCCTATTTACTGAATATTGTTGCTTTTTA
>CACZLA010000043.1 GCA_902781895.1 uncultured Lachnospiraceae bacterium | reverse complement strand
CTGGTCATTTGAGGATTGATCCGACAAAGAAAAAATAAAACAAAATAATAACAAGAGTTTTAGGAGATATTAGCCATAAGGTTTGTATCTCCTATTTTTATGCCCTTTTAGGGAGAAAGAATAAGAGGTAAAAGAATATGATGAATTTTGAAACTTTTAAAGGTGTAGTAGAGGCGGAGCTTTTGAACTTCTTCCCAGACTCAATGAAGAATGGAAAGGTAGTATTTGAAAAGGTTCCAAAGGTAAACAGAGAGCTGGATGCTGTAACTGTTGTGATTGAGGGAGAGAATGAAAATATCTGTCCAACTCTTTATCTTCAGGATATGTATGAGAGATATGAGCAGACAGAGAATCTTCCGGAAGTAATGAGTGAGTTTGCTGCAGCATATCTTCAGAGTATGGAAAAGAGAGAGGAGGTAATACAGAAACTTGATCTTCCAAATTGTAAGGACAGAATCATTTTCCAGCTTATTAATGCTGAGCAGAATAAGGGACTTCTTGCAGATGTACCTTACAGACCTTTCCAGGATCTTGCAATCATCTATAGAGTTGTGGTTGAGGAAAAGGATGGAATTCTTGCTTCTTCGATCATAACTAATAAGGTTGCGGATGCACTTGGTATGAAGGAAGCGGAGCTTTTTGAACTTGCTGCAGAGAATACCAAGAGAATAAATCCGGTTAAGGTAATTGGTATGAGTGAAATGCTCAGGGGATCATTGTTTGATATGGGAGCTGACGAAGAGGATATTGATCTGATGATGCCATTTCAGCCTGAAGATGAAATGATGTACGTAATCACAAATGGAAGAAATACGAATGGTGCTATCTCAATGATATATGAAGAGGAGCTTCATAAGCTTTCAGATTTAATATCTGATGATCTTTATATTCTTCCAAGTTCAATACATGAGGTGCTTGCAGTACCTGCCAGTGTGCAGTCTCCTGAAGAGCTTGCAGAAATGGTTCATACCATAAATATGGCAACAGTAAACCTTGAGGATAGATTATCTAATCAGGTTTATCACTATGATAGAAATGCACGTACACTTACTCTTGCTACTGATACACCAAACAAAAGACTTGATGGAGAAGTTGCAGAGCAGCAGCTTGTTTATGAAGCAAATAAAGGACCTAAAAGATAGGAGGCATCCTATGGAATTACAGACTGTTGATATAAAAGACTTAATAAGAATCATGAATGAAAGTCCTGAAGATTTTATTATCACTGTCGAAGGTCTGGATGGAGGTGAAGGAGATGCCAAAGAAGAATCTGTTTAAGCTGGATGTGGTGTCTATTCGCCTGAATAAGGATGCTCCGCTTATGTCGGGGCATCCTGTTAAATCTCCGGAGGATGCAGTGAAGCTTATTGGCCAGGAACTGTGTGAAATGGATAGAGAGGTTGTATGCATAATTAACCTTAAGTCGGATGGAACACCTATCAATTGCACATTTGCAAGTATGGGTGCACTCGACAGGTCAGTTGCTCATCCAAGAGAGTTATTAAAGGCAACTATTCTTTCTAATGCATCGACAATGATCATGCTTCACAATCATCCGTCAGGAAATCTTGATCCGTCGATGGAAGATTCTATTCTTACGGACAGAATGATAAAACTATGCGACCTTGTAGGTGTACCGCTTGTGGATCACATAATAGTTGGAGGCGATAATTCAGATTATTTCAGTTTTAAGGAAAAGGACAGGCTGCCAGCTTCCAACCTTAGATACAGTCTTAAGACAGATTATAAGGATATCGAATTCTCAGTTCCAATGGCAGCCGAAGTAAACAGCAATAAGACTGATGTAAGTACAGTAGCAGAAGATAATAAATCGGGAAGGAGGACCAGAAGATGAGTGATAGATTCACTGAAGAAGAACTAAATATTGCTAAATCAGTTGATCTGATAGAGGTGGCAAGAAGCCTTGGATATACTCCAAAGAAGATAGGTCGCTTCTATACACTGAAGGAGATGGATTCGATGAGAATCTATGACCGAAAGAACTGGTTCCGGTTTTCCGGAAAATGTGAAAGTGGCAGGAATGGAGGTTCCCAGATAGATTTTCTAAGAGAGTTTGCTGGTTTAGATGTTAAAGAAGCGGTGTTCTGGCTCCTGGAATTTGCAGGGGTCAGACATGATAGCTTAGATGGGAATAAGCAATCGGTAAAACATATGGTTCATAGCGAGAGTGAAGTTCCAGAGAAGAAAGAATTTATACTTCCGGTTCCGGCTTCTGGTAATGACAGAATTATCAAATACCTTAATCAGGAAAGAGGCCTTGGCATAAGTACAATTGATTACTTTATCCGTAAAGGGATTATATATGAGAGTCAGGATTATCATAATGTGGTATTTCTCGGAAAGGATAAGGCTGGTGTTACCAGATTTGCAAGCCAAAGAGGAATCTATGATAGAGATGGTAAATCATTCAAGTGTGATGTTGCCGGAAACGACAAGAGATATGGATTTAATATCACAAATGATAAATGTGATCGGATAGTAGTATTTGAGGCGGCTATAGATATGATGAGCTATGTAGATATCTTTCAGGATTTTGATAGCAACATGCTTGCTTTGGGTATGACAGCAGATCTTCCACTGGAGACTTTTATTGATGACCATCCAGGTATTAGGAGAATAGAGTTTGCACTTGATAATGATGAACCGGGAAGAATAGCTACTGAGAAACTGATGCAGAAGTACAGAGATAAAGGTTACGAAGTTAAGGATGTACCTGCTCCTATCATGTATAAGGATATAAATGAGTGGCTGGTAGCAACTAAACTGAAGCTTACTTCGGCAACTGTAGCCGAGAAGTCCCGTGGGTATATGAGTACAAGAAAATGAGTGTTTAATATGGTGTTTAAGCAAAGGGCTGTTATTTAACAAGATATTAAAACATCAGGAAAAGCTTAAATGTTTTATTAACACACATCAAAATCCATATTTAAGCATCTGTTAGCGCAATGTCTGATTATACAAGAAATTGTTAAAACAGATGCTGTTTAGTTAAAGGATTTGTTTAAACATAGCGAATCTGATTAAAGAAATCGTTAAAGGAGTGGCTGTTTGTAGCACAAATTGTTGAAACTAGGCCATTTCCTTAAACAATTTGTTTAAACATAGGCATTTTAATATATCCAGGGTCTTAGGGGTGTCCCCTAACAAGATGCAAAATGGATTTGTCTTACATTTTGCGTATCTTGCCACTATATACAGATGATTCCAGAACTGTAGAGATAGGGTAGTGTGACTTGAGAATTAAAACGGACAAAAGAGAGGAGTGAGGCTTATGGCAAATGGAAAAACTGTCTTGAAGTCTTTCAGGGTTACTGAAAAAGAAGCAGAAAGAATATCAAGGGCAGCAGTTGAAGCAGGAATGAAAGAAAGTGAATATTTTAGGCAATGTGTATCAAGAGGTCCGATGGAGCATAAAGAAATCAGATTACTCCTCCATAAGATTCTTAATGAGATAAACAGCATTGGGAAAAATATTAATCAGATTGTAAAGAATAATAATTCTGGTCTTTATCTCTCAAAGGATAAGGATAAGCTTCTTACCTATATGAGAAGAATAGACTTCAGCATGACAGAGGTGGTGAGAAAGCTTGGCAATAACTAAGCTAATGAATATCAAAGATACCGGAACATCTGATCATGCGGGACATTTAAACAGACTTCTTAACTATATGATGAATCCTGATAAGACTCAGGAGGAAGCAAAGGTAGGTGCTGTGAACTGTATACCGGAGTCTGCCTCTGTGACAATGCAGCAGACAAAAGAAAGCTTTGAGAAAATAACCGGAAGGCAGGGATATCATTTCGTAATATCCTTCAAGCCAGAAGAGACGGATGCAGATACAGCTTATAAGATAGCAGAGGAATTTATATCAGAATATCTGGCTGATAAGTACGAGACAGTATTTGCTGTCCATGATGATAAGGAACATATACATATTCATATAGCCTTCAATAGCGTCAGCTTTGTGGATGGATATAAATACCATTATGCCAATAATGACTGGGCTAAGATAATACAGCCAATAGTGAACAGACTTACAAGTAAAGAGGGACTTAGTACAGTTGAGCTTGATCCAAACGAGAAGCATGACCGCTATAAGGATCATAATACTTATCGTGATGGTACTGATAACTTCTCCGATATGATAAAGCGTGATATTGATGTAGCAATTGCTGAATCAGAAAACTATGAGGAGTTTCTTCGGATAATGAAAGACAGAGGGTATGAGATAAAAGAAGGAAAGTACCTGGCTTTTCGAGGAAAAGGAATGTCCAGATTCAGAAGATGTAAGAAGGAAACCCTCGGGATTGATTATACTGAGGAAGCGATAAGAAACAGAATACCTTATGAATCACTTAATACCTATAAAGCAGAAACTGATGAGGAAGCTCAGAAAATAGTTTACTCCAGGATTCCGAGAGGTAAGAGAGCCAAGTTAAGTCCTGTGCAGAAGAAATACTTTGCAAGGCTCTATAGATTAAAGTTGATTCAGCGAAGACCTTACAGTAAAGCATGGCAGTTTAAGGATGAGATAAAGAAGATGCATAAACTTGAGGAACAGTATTTATTTCTTGTTGAGCACGATATAACTTCTCTAGATCATCTAAAAGAGGTTAAGAGTGACCTTGATTCAGAAAGAAAGAAGGTTGCCGGAGCAAAGAGCAAGAATTATAGAACTGTCAAGAAGCTGAGAGAGCTATATCAGGTTGCTTCTGAAATGAGTGATCTTGCTCCTGGTGAAAGACTATATCAATCAGGTGATAAAGAGTTTGAGTCAGAACATATACGGTATAGCGAGTTAAGTGATCTGCTAAAGAAGGAAGGTTATTCTTATGAGGAGATAATGAGACTGAAGGAACATTACCATAGTGAAGAACTTCTTCTTAAAGAAATGTCCAAGAAGGCTTCGAGAGATGTTAGAATTGCTGTTTCTATCATTAAGGAATTGGAAGAAGATATGATAAGAACTCCAGAACCTGATAAGGAAAATGATATTCAAGAGAAAAAACTGGA
Source organism: uncultured Lachnospiraceae bacterium (assembly GCA_902781895.1). Taxonomy (GTDB): domain Bacteria; phylum Bacillota; class Clostridia; order Lachnospirales; family Lachnospiraceae; genus Eubacterium_Q. The sequence continues at coordinate 18,089 of CACZLA010000043.1, read as the reverse complement.
AAAAACAAAAGAAAAGGAATTGATAAGACAGCCAAAGATAAGATAGGGCTGTTTTTTTTACGGAGGTAGTTGAATGGAAGAATTTGTGATAAATGAAGAGAAAATAGAGGAAGACCTTAAACATATTGATGCTGTCTGTGGCCTTTCAGAAGGTGATAGAAAAATAGCAAGAGGAGACCTGATTGCTGGGATAGATCGAGCCGTTATTGAGAGATATTTAAAAAAGAATTTCAGTCATAATAGGAAGCGTTTTATTTCTAGCTTGCTTAGAGCTGGTGCGCCTGAGTCTGTAGTAGCTAAATATACAGACAAAAGTATCAATGAAGATAAATTGAAGAAGGCGGTGAGATATATAGATGAGGGAGTTCCCCCTCTCTATGTAGATCTGCATTTTTATGATCCGGCTTTTTCGAGACTTTTGGATTATTGGTTATGGGAACAGAATAAACTTAGGCTTGAGAAGGAAAAGGATAAAGAAGAAAAGAAAGAGGCTTCTGATGGGCTGATTAAATCAGAAGAAACACAGCTGGAAAACGAATCTAAAGAAACAGAGAATTCTAAGATAGCTGTAGATTCAGATGATTCTGCGAAAGATAGTTTTGATGTCATAGCGGAAGCAGTTACGGAAGAACCAGTGAAAAAGGTAGAGGATGATAAAATTAAAGCTCCTAAGGATGATGACTGTGTAAAGTCTGAAACAGCAGTTCCTCAGAACACAGTTATCAATGGCTTTACATTTGAGCAGGTGATGGAGTTATTTACCTATATGAACAATAACTCTAATTGCAATGTGCAGAAAATGCACAATGCTGCTCATGCTGAAGAAAAGCCAGAAACTGTAGTACAGAGTTGTGAGCCTGTTGAATCAACTAATGTTAAGCAATCGGATGTTCTTACAGAGGAAAAGATTCAAGCTATAGTCTCTGCTGCTATGAAGCAGACTATTGAGGAAGCTAAGAAGCAGACGCTGGAAGAAATCAAAAAACAGCATGAAGCTGAGGCTGAAAAGACAGAGAAAGATCCAGTTGATATCTATATAGATGATATCAGAAAAGAAATCAGTGAACTTAGACGCGAAGCTGATGAGAATAAGAAAACTGAAAATGCTCTCAGGAATGAACTTGAGGAAAAGAATAAGGAGACAGCTGACAGGATGAATGATTATTTTGAGAGATTCAAAGCATTTCAGGTTAAAACTGAAGAGAAGGATACGGTAGAAACTCAGGAGGAAAGCGCTGCTAGCAGCCTATCACTCAGTGGTTATATGGTTCCTCTTAAGGACACAAATGGGAATATCGTAGGAAATATGCCAGTTGAAATTGAGAGACGTAGATCCAATGGAATAGGTGGTCTTTTTGGACTTCTAGGTTTTAAGAAGAAGTCTCAGCAGAGTCTGGTTCGAATGGTTATCTCGGGTGAACTGAATAAGGATCAGCTGAGTCATATAGTTGGAGCTATGAAGAAGGGACTCAGTGAAGGGCAGCTTACGGATCTTATCGAGAGTAAGGTTCCTGCTGAAAAAATGCCGGAGATTATAGAGATAGCGCTACTTGAAAAGAGCATGGGCTATGCATACTAGAAGGGAGATGAAACTATGGCAGAAGAGATTCAGGAGGCGGTACAGATTATTCGTGTCGCTTACGATGGAATTGAGATAGCAATGAAAGCTGGTAGTGGCGGTATCAAAGCTATGCAGAAAATCTTCGAGGTTCTGAGAGGACTGCTCGATTATGAGAAGTCACTTGGCAAGGTTAATATGAGAAAGCTTCTTATGAAGGGCGGAGATCTTCAGGTGCTGCAGTTTAAGTCTGAGGATATGAAGAAGGTCGAAAAGCTTGCCAAGAAATATGGCATTCTCTATTCGGTTCTTCCTAACATTAATAAGGAAAAAGGACTGTCGGAGATTGTATTTCATTCAGAAGCAGTACCAAGAGTAAATATGATGCTTCAGAAGATGAAGAATGGTAAGGTGGCAACCTTCGATGAGTATCTTAAAGAAGGTAATGGAGAGCAGATGGATAAGCTTACCCAGTTTCTTGAGAAGGAGAAGCAGAAGGGAAACCTGACAGGCCACACTGCACAGGAGGAGATAGTTGATAATGCTATAGACAATCTGCTTGAGAAAGTTGGCAATTTCGCAACAGAAAAGCAGAGTGTCAGTGTGGATTCAGTAAAGGAGAACTTTTCAGTATCTCAGGACCAGGCTGAGAGTGTAATTAATAAGCTTTCTATAATGGGGCTTCTTGATCAGGCTGACAGAGATGGAAATCATAAGGTATTGATGGATAAAGATTCTTTCAATAATCGTATTCGCAGTTATCGTGGTATAGCTGACAGAATGAAGGCGGTATCGTTATCCAAGAATGCCAGCATGATTGATGTCACTATCAGTAAGACTCTCATAGTTGAGGAAAATCCTAACGCAGTTAAGACTCGAGTTCCGGGAACCTGGGGTGATAATGCAAGGTATTTATGGATTTCCAAGGAAAATACCATGGAGATTCATGGTGGAAAAACACTTCTGACATTCCTCGATAAGGATAAGGAGTATAAGCTCTATGATGAGTCAAATCATGTAGTGGAAAAGAAAAAGGGTGATGTGCTCCAGTCTACACATTATGACAGCGTAGAAATAGGTGTTCGTCAGAGGTATGAGAAGATGAAGCGTGATAAGGCAAAACGAGAAAAGCAGGTTGAGGATGCTCTTAAGAAGCTAGCAGGAGAAGATAAGAAATCAGCTTCAGCTCTTAGGAATGCTGCTATGAAACCAAAGTCTGGAAAGGGGAAGAAGAGATAAATGAAAACTACAAAGAAGAAACCGTTCTGGCCGATGATAGGTCTCGGAGGATTCTTTGCCATATATCTCGGATATTTAGTAGGTGGTGCATGGGTGCCCGGAAGACGCTTTGATGAATTCATGGCTGTTTTCTCATATGTTCTTGAACATCCATTTGCTAACTACTTTAATGTGAATACCCCCAAGTGTGTAGTGGCGGTGACATTTGTATATGCCATCGCTATTATTATGTATTATACGAGTCAGAGGAATCTGATGCCGGGGCGTGAGTTTGGTACTGCTAAGTTTGCAAATATAAAACAGGTAGTACAAAAGTTAAAAGATCCAGATATTGGTTTTAACAGAATCCTAAGTCAGAATGTAAGGATGAGTCTTAATACGAGACTGACAAAGCTAAATAATAATGTACTTATCATCGGTGGTTCCGGTGCTGGTAAAACATTTTTTGAGGTAAAGCCTAATCTGATGCAGATGCCGGATAAGTGTTCGTTTATATGTACTGATCCTAAGGGAGAGCTGCTTCGTTCTTGCGGTGGTATGCTTAAGAAGAATGGCTACAATGTAAAGGTTATTAATCTTCTTGAGATGGATAAGTCAGACAGATATAATCCGTTTGCATATATCCGTCAGGAGACAGATGTAGTAAAGCTTATTACAAACCTTATTGCTAATACCACACCTAAGGGAAGTAATCCATCAGATCCGTTCTGGGAGAAAGCGGAAGGGCTTTTCCTTCAGTCGATATTCTACTATGTATGGATGGAAATGAGACCTGAGGAGAGAAACTTCAAATCAGTTCTTAAGCTGATAGGTGAAGCAAAGGTTAGTGAGAAGGGTGAACCTTCGAGACTGGATATCAGAATGCAGTATCTTTCAGATAACAATCCTCTTGGAGAAAATCATCCTGCAGTAAAGCAGTACAATAAATGTATGCGAGGCGCTGGAGATACAGTAAGATCCATTATCATAAGTGCTAACTCAAGACTTGCATTCTTGGAAAATCAGCAGGTACTTGATATGCTTTCAGAGGATGACCTGAAGCTGGCCGAGCTAGGTATTGGAGTGAATGGTGATGGGCGAACTAAGACAGCACTGTTCTGTGTGATACCGGATAATGATAAGTCATATAACTTTATTATAGGAATGCTATACACACAGATATTCCAGGAACTCTATTATCAGGCAGATTTTAACTGCGGTGGAAGACTTCCGATTCATGTGACATTTATGCTTGATGAGTTCGCAAATGTTGCACTTCCGGATGATTATTGCAGTTTACTTTCTACAATGCGAAGCAGGGAAATATCCAGTGTGATAATCATTCAAAACCTTGCTCAGATTAAAGCTCTTTTCAAGGATACTTGGGAAACAATTCCAGGCAACTGTGATACGCTTATCTACCTCGGTGGAAATGAGCAGAGTACGCATAAATATATATCTGAACTGCTTGGGAAAGCCACTATTGATAAGCGTACCAATGGAGAGACAAGAGGTCGTCAAGGAAGCTCTTCAAGGAACTATGATGTACTTGGAAGAGAACTTCTTACACCTGATGAGGCAAGAAAATTTGAGAATGAAAAGTGTCTTATATTTATACGAGGATTTGATCCTATTATGGATGAAAAGTATAAACCAATGGGACATCCAGCCTTCAGTCAGACCGCTGATGGAGGAGCAGAGCCTTATGTTCATACGCGGTGCAGTAATACTACAGCGATTAAAGAATATGAGATTCTTACACCAGAGTCACTGAAATATTACGAAGGTCTTGCTGAAAAGGGTGAAAATGTATTTATAGATAAACTCAGTATGGATGAAATGACAATCCTCAGTGAAGTCGGAGTTCAGAGAAAGCTCATGAATAACGATGAGAAGGAAGCAAGGGCAAAGATGTACGAAGAGGTTGAATCTAGCCTTGAGTATGTTGATCCTGCTGCAGAGGAAGAAATCGTAGTCGATATGAATAAGGTGATGAAGGAAGAACAGGAAGCTGATAAGAAGGTTGATGCAAAGCTAATGGATAATTCTAAAACTAATCGAAAGAAGCGTAATGGGATTAATAAAAGAAATCAGCAGCTCAAGTATCCATCCGAAGCATTCAGTGATGAATCAAGATATAATGCAGATCGATTTGAAAAAGATCTGGCAGATAACAAGATAAGCGTTGATTCAGGAACTTCCGATTCGGGTTCGAATGCATCTGGTGGAAAAGCCAGAGTGATTCATAAGAATGTGGGTCCTGAAGCGACTCTTATAGGGGCTAAAAAGTCTGATGAAGCTGCAAAGAATAAAGAATCTGAGTCAGAGAGAAAGAGACGTATAGAGGAATATAATAAGCTTAGAACAGGAGACACACTTCCTGAGATTATCGGGAATGACACACTGGTTAGCAGAATAGGTCAGTGGCATTATTCAGAAGAGCAGAAAGCTGAGATGCATATGGCATTTGAAGTGGGAATGTCTTCAGAACTTATACTCGAATTCTTTTATCCTGATATGCCAGTGGTTGCTATGAGAAAGATAATAAATGGATATAAGAATACAGATGGTAAAAAGACACAGAATAAATAGTGTAACTTAAAGATTTGATTGATACTACAACCGGGAGACGTCCCGTTTCAATAGATGAATAAATCTTCGATGAGTAAACCTTATTGGAGTCAGAACAGAACATCTAAGGACTTTATGACAAGCATAGAGATTGCGAGAAAAGCCATATAGTCCGAGGGTGTTCTTTTTCTGTTATCAGATACAACGAAACAATAATTTTCAATTGATAAGGAGAAAGAAAATGAAGAATAAGAATAGGTTTTTTAAAAATATGAAAACAAAGGTTGTTTCACTTGCGGCTGCGGCTGCTGTTATCCCAACAATGCTTCCAAGTGTAGTTTATGCAGCAGGAGATACTTCTTCTGTAACCGCACCACTGGACAGCCTTAAGACGCTTGTTATTGCCATAATCGGCGCGGTAGGTGTGATTATCCTTGCAAAGAATGTAATGGAGTTTGCTCAGGCTTATCAGCAGCAGGATTCTTCCACAATGAACTCTGCACTTAAGGGTATAGTGGCTGGGATCATGATGGCAGGTATATCAACTGTACTTTCCTTCCTTGGATACTAGAGTTCTATCGGATATTCCGATAAAAGTACATGAAGGGAGTGAAGATAGATGGATATATTCAAACTTGGAGATAAGATCCTTGCGCTTCTTGAGATGGTATTTGGCTTCTGGAACAACCAGGTAAGTCTGGTATTTGCGATGCTGGGACAGTCACCTACAGCTTTTAAGGGTGGCGGTCCCTGGGCTGCCATAGAGAAGATCAATCCGCTGTTTGTGGCAGTTGGTTCTTCTTTGGTAGTTCTGTTTTTTGTAATCGGATTCTGTGCTGAGAGTGTAGATATAAAAGAAGATATGAGATTTGAAACGATTCTAAGAATGCTTATAAGAGTGGGAATAGCCGAATGGCTTGTAACCAATAATGTAACGATTATGAAAGCGTTCTTTACGACTATAGGAAATATAGTCAATTCGATGTCAGCCGGTAGTGTGTCGGAACTAAAAATCGATAGTGCCCAGGCAGATATAATAAAGGATCTCGGCTTTGGAGAGAGTCTTGTGATGCTGATACTTACAGCCCTGCTCTCAATAGTAATCATAATATGCGGATTCTTTATCATATACACAGTATACTTCAGATTCCTCAAGCTTCTGGTGATAGTTCCTCTTGGTTCTGTCGCCTTTTCAACTCTTGGAGGAAACAGAACAGTAGCAAATACAGCAGCAACCTATGCAAAGCATTTTCTGGCAGTGACATTTGAGGCTGTCACGATGGCTATAGCAATAGTGGTCTGTAATGCATTTATCAATGCAGGCCTGCCGACATTTACAGGAAGTTATTCGGACTGGGCACAGACACTTATATACCTGTGTGAGATGACATTTTCAATAGCTATGACTGTAGGATTTGTTAGAGGGGCTCAGAACCTGACAAGTAAGGTGTTTGGATTATAAGGAGGAAAAGCATATGCAGAATTTATTTGAGATTAAGGACTGGTTTGGTGAGACACAGAATGTATCGCTTGAGATAAATCAGTACATGAATAATGATAACATTTATATCGGACTAAGTCTTCCAAATGAGGAAGGGGAGTTTTACGGAGATGTGACAGTGAATCTGTCAAATGAGCTGCCACCATACTGTGGTTATCTTGATGTTGATGGTATTCCAAGTATAGAGGATTTCATCAAGGATAATAAGCTTGGTGAGGATACTGGTCTTAAGAAGCAGAGTGGGTTCGTAGAATATCCACTTTATATTTTCAATCCGGAGAAGCTTAGAGAGATATGTCCGAAGCAGACCGAGAGGTACGAGAAGGATATGAGAGCAAAGGGTAAGCTCACAGATGCTGAGATGAACATCCTGACAGATAGGAAGGTGAGATCATGATTATAGAAATTAATAAGGATATAGATAAATACCAGGAGAGTATAGTTCTTGGTCTTACCGCGAGGCAGCTTATATTTTCTATTGCCAGCATTATAGTTGGCGGTGGTATTGTTCTCCTTCTCTATAAGTATATAGGACTTACAGGGGCTGCATATGTTGCAGTTCCCTGTATAGCACCTATAGCACTTGAAGGGTTTTATTCTTACAACGGAATGAGCTTTATGCAGTACTGGATGAGAAAGATACATTTCATGATAGGTAACAGGACACTGACCTATATCTCAACTGAGAGTGAGTCTGAAATCCAGAAGTATAAGCTTCAGGAGAATAACACTAAGGCTAAGAAGGGCAAAAAAGAGACAAATGAAATAAATGAAGATACTAAATCAGAAGGCAGTAACAATAGCAATAAGGAGGAGTTTGAAGCTATGAAGAATAAGATGAAGAAGACTATTATTGGAACAATTATCGGTGTAGTGCTCGCTGTGATCGGTGCAGTGGCATATAAGTATTTCAGAGGGTAACTAGAAATCATATACCCACGGGTGGATGAGGTGGGCATTAACAGGAGGATATATAAAATGGGAATATTTAAGGATGGATTTAAGGAACTGAAGAAGGCCAGTGAGCCTCTCTACAGAAGTCCTAAGTCTATACAGGAAACAATAGAGATAATGGCAGTAGCTGAAAATGGAATATTTGAGGTTTCGAAGAATCATTTTTCTAAGAGCTATAAGTTTCAGGATATAAACTATACTACAGCTACAGAGAATGAGCAGATAGGAATCTTTGAGAGATATTGTAAATTTCTTAATTCTCTGGACTGTAATTTCAAGATAACAGTCAATAATAAGAATAAGAACATGATGGCTCTCAGGGAGTACATACTGCTTGCATATACAGGTGATATCTATGATAAGTTCAGAAAGATCTATAACGATATCATTGAAGAGAAAATCATGGAAGGCAGACAGGGAATCGAGCAGGAGAGGTATCTTACACTTACCATCGAGAGAAAGAATTTTGAGGAAGCAAAGGCCCAGTTTGCAACACTGGAGGCAACAATTCATAAGGCATTCATAGAGCTTGGTGCTGAGATAGTACCTCTTACTGGAAATGAGAGGCTTAAGGTGCTGCATGATTTCTATCATCTTGGAGATGAGGATTCATTTGACTTTGATATACGTAGTGCGAAGAAGGTGGGTGCTGATTTTAAGAATGATCTCTGTAATGGAATGCTTAAGTTCTTTCCGGATCATTTTGAAGATGAAAGTAAGTTCTGCAGGGCGCTCTTCATCAAGAAGTATCCAAGCAGCCTTTCTGATAGGTTCATAAATGAAATTACATCACTTCCGGTTCATTCCATAACAAGTATTGATGTGGTTCCGGTTCCGAAGGATCTGACTACTAAAACTCTCCAGAAGAAGTATCTTGGCATCGAATCGGATATCATAAAACAGCAGAGAGTCCGTAATAGGAACAATGACTTTTCAACTGAGATATCCTATGCCAAGAGAACTGAGAAGAAGGAAATTGAGGAAATCATGGATGATGTCAGAGAGAATGACCAGTGCCTCTTCTATGTGGCAGTTACAATCATCCTTATGGCAGAGTCCAAGGAAGAGCTGGAAAGCATGACCGAGACAGTTGAGACTATCGGAAAACGTAACAGTTGCACAATAGAAACACACTTCCTGAAGCAGAGGGAAGCACTTAATACTGCACTTCCAATAGGCGTAAGACAGGTTGAGACAATGAGAACAATGCTTACTCAGAGCCTTGCTGTTCTTATGCCTTTTAATGTTCAGGAGCTTAACGATAATGGCGGTAATTATTACGGTATAAACCAGATAAGCAAGAACATAAATGTGGGAGATAGAAAGAAGCTTATAAATGGAAATGGCTTTGTGTTCGGAGTTCCCGGTTCTGGTAAATCATTCTTCTGTAAGATGGAAATGGGATCAGTTTTCCTTCAGGGAGAAGATGAGATAATAATAATAGATCCAATGAATGAGTACTTCGACATAGCATATACTTACGGTGGAACCGTAGTGAATATGTCGACATACACAGATAACTACGTGAATCCGCTTTCGATGGATGTCTGGAATCTGGATGTAAACGATACTAAGGGCTGGATCCGTGAAAAGGGTGAATTCATGCTTGGCCTTTGTGAACAGTGTATAGGTGACAGTCTTAACTCAAGGCAGAAGTCCATCATAGATAGATGTGTCAGAAAGCTTTATACAGATATAGCAAAGCTGCCGGTAGATGAAAGGTATATTCCAATCATGGAAGACTTCTATGATCTGCTCCTTATTCAGTCAGAAGAAGAGGCAAAGGATATAGCACTTTCACTTGAGCTTTTTGTAAGAGGTTCTCTTAATATCTTTAATCATCAGACTAATGTTGATGTAGATAACAGACTTACTGTTTATGGTATCAGAGATCTGGGAACAGAGCTTAGTCCGATAACTATGCTGGTAATGATGGAATCAATTCAGCAGAGGATTGTTGAGAATGGTCGTAGAGGAAAAGCAACATGGCTCTATATTGACGAAATACATGTGCTTCTTAATTCTGAATATTCTGCTAAGTATTTACAGCAACTATGGAAGAAAGTAAGAAAGCAAGGTGGCCTCTGTACTGGAATTACACAGAACGTCGTCGATCTGCTTCAGAACTACACGGTTACAACAATGCTTGCTAATTCAGAGTTTGTAGCACTTCTGAAGCAGGCAAATACAGATAGTGCAAAGATAGCTGATGTAGTCGGAATATCTCCGGCACAGCTCAGATATGTTACCAATACCGCGTCCGGTATGGGACTTATCAAATGTGGAAATGTAGTTATACCATTTGATAATCAGATAAGTAAGGATACAGATCTATATAAGCTTTATAATACCAATATCCATGAGAAGATAGCAGAGCAGAAAGCGAGAGAAGAGGTTGGAGACTTTCAGGAGGATGAAGGGAAGACATATAAGCCTCAAAAGAAGGAATCTTCTGAAACTGTTATTCGAAATACTGAAGCAGATAAAAAGCCGGTATTAAAGCATTCTATGGGAACATTTGTTGGATGATAATCGGATATTATTACTGTAAGTAATTATTGGTTTGTGATATATTTAGAGACTAACTATTAGAAATAGTCAATAAAAAGTTTTTAAAACAGAAATGTTTTGAATATAGTGGCGATGACTATATCATCGCAATCAGTACATTGAAAATTGCATGACAAATAGAGCATCAGTGATGGTGCTCTGTCAAGAAGATATGATATTGGAATGATTAATTAGCTTTTTGTATTGCTGACCAGATGATTCGAGCTGATATATGACTCGAATCAATTTCTTCGTTGCATGTGACAATGCGACATAGTAATGCTTGCCTTCAGCTCGTTTCTTGGCAAGATAAGCTTTGAATGTTGGGTCCCATAGACAGACGTAGGTTGTAGCATTGAACAGGGCATATCTAAGATATCTAGAGCCACGTTTTTCCATTCGAGAATGGTAGTTATCAAGCTGACCAGATTGATAAGTGGATGGTGACATACCAGCGTAGGCAAGTATCTTATCAGGAGAATCAAACTGACTGAAATCACCTATTTCAGCAAGAATCATTGCTCCCATACGGTAGCTGATTCCTGGAATACTAAGGATTGGGGAATTAATCTCATCCATGATGATTTTTATTTCATTTTCAATTTCTTCGATTTCAGCATCTAACTCACGAATGAGCTTTATGGTGTGTTTAAGTTCTAGGGATTTAGCTGGCATATTTGAACCAACGGAAACTTTGGCTGCTTCTCTAAAAGTGATAGCAGTATCTTTTGTGTAATGACCTCTAGAAGCTGTTTCTACAAGATTAGACAGTCTTGTTAGATGAGCGTTAGCTATCTGTTTTGCACCAGGGAATTCATAAAGTAATTCATACACAGAATTCTGATGAAGAGTGGGAACAAGTTTCTCTATTTCTGGAAATAAGATGCAGACAAGCCTTGATATAGATGTTTTAAGTTTTGCCCGTTCTTTAACTTTATCAAAGCGATAACGGGTTAGTGACTTAAGTTCTTCATTGTGATACGATGTGTCTGAGTAGGACTTTAAGTTCACATCAGACATTAGCATAGAAGCAATTGTATGGGCATCTACTTTATCCGTTTTCGTCTGTCTAAGGCTTAGACTTTTTCTGTACAGATTTGTATGTAACGGGTTGATAACATAGGTCGGCAAACCTTTATCAAGGAGATATCCAAGAAGATTGTAACTATAGTGTCCAGTGGCTTCTAGGCCTACTTTTACTTTTGAAACATCTTCCATAACGGATTCTATTTTCTGATAAAGTTCATCGAACCCATCAAGGTTGTTGGTAATGGTAAAGGACTTGAAAAGAACTTCTCCATCTGTGTTGGTGATAAAGCAATCATGCTTATCTTTAGCGACATCAATTCCTACAAAAATCATATAGGACCTCCTTAAAATAGATTGATACTGTTTTAAGATCCACAGGGCTCCTTGCAATCGTAACCTACTAGATCCACAGGGCTCCTTGCAATCGTAACCTACTTCTTGATAAACCGTCATGCGGTAACTAACTGATTAACAAATAAACAAAGAGACTGTGGTTGGAGCCTCACAAAAACCGTCTTAGCGGTAGGTAATAATAACCAATCCACAGTATCTTAAAATAGCATAGTCAAACCTATAGAAAAGGTAAAGAAAGACTATGACTTTATATAATAGTAGGTAATAAGTCGTAAGAATAGTGCTAATGTATTGCTCCGGAGGTAATGATGATTTTACATATTGGTGACAAATTTGATCGTATCGTAGATGTAATGAATAATTGCTTTGGTTGGAATTATAAGGCTTGTATGAGAGGATGGTATGTGTTAAGTAAAGATAAAAAGACAAGCGCATGGTTCCCCAAAATGGCGGATTTAAGTGGAGGGATACCTAAACCAGGGGATAAATGGTATGGGTGGTGCAATACGATAAATGAGGCTAAAGATACCATTTATATGAATAATTTTGAGAATCCAGAAAGATTATCAAAAGAATTACCGGATGGTATTGAACCACATATTACATTTATAAAATTACCAGGATCTAAAGTGTATCAATACGCTGGAGTGTTTGCACGTAAACGAAGAGACGAAAAATTAGGATGGATTTACGAACAGATAGCGAAAGATATTGATACAGATGATTATATATAATAATTGAATAATTGAGTGATTGTATGCCGTTATGGAATCAAAGATTCTGTGGCGGCATTTTTTATTGCTTGAAAGAGGGAGGTGGTTAAGCTTGGACATAAAGAAGATAGATGATAAGCCTATGGTGATTCATACGAAGAAGAAATCAAAGCTTCATATTCATGAGTCAAAAGAAGGAACAATTAAAGGTAAGAATGTATATATGAAGCAGAAGGTGGATAATGTTCAAGAAAATAGCAAACCAGTTCATCCTACTTTATATGACAGAGAAAATAATAGAAGAAGGTTTCAAGGAATCAAGGATAGATTTGAAACTCAGAATACTTCAATAAAAATCAAAGATTCCAGTCTTCATATAAGAGGTACAGGAAACGTATCTTCTATCAAAGGGCTCGGTGAGCTTGGTGCTAATGCTATGGCTGATCAGATAGAAGGTGGTAATGAAATCCGCGATGCTGCATATATAGCGCATACGATTCTGACTCCAGCTGAAGATGTGACTAAAGCAAGTTTTAAATATTCGAAAGAAGCTATGGAAAAAGCTAGTCGTGAGTTTATCCGAAGGAAGATAAAAAAACAGGATATCAGTAAGAAACTAGCAAAGGATAGAATTAAGAGAATTGCTAAAAAGACAGCCAAGAAAACTGCTTCTGATGCAGCCAAGGAAACATCAAAGGAATTAGCCAAGGAAACAGCTAAAGTTTCTGCTCAGATTGCCGCTGAAGCAACAGCCGAGGTGGCGGCTGAAGTTGCAACTGAAACAGCAGGAGCAGCTGTCGGAACAGCAGCTGGACCAGAGGGAACACTTATCGGATGGGCTGCCGGAAAAAAGATTGGAAAAGAAGTAGGAAATGAAGTCGGAAGAACGATTGAAAAAGCGGATGCAAAAGCAACAATTCGTCTCAGAAAACTGAGGTGGTTCATAGATAAAATGAAGGCTCAGGAAGAGCAAAAAGATAGTATAGGAAAAATGATAAGGGATGTAATGATTACAGAACTTATCATGAAGATCAAGACTGCACGAAAGGGAATGATACTCTCTGCCGTGCTTATTTTATTTATGGTAATAGCTGTTGCATCTCCAATTGTTGCATCTTTAGGAATCATATATAATTCTCCACTTGCAATATTCTTTCCTTCTCCTGATACAGAGTATGAAGATATAAGAACGGTTCTCAGCTCTTACTATATGGAGTTCAATCAGAATATCATTTCACTCGAAGAAGGCGGAAATACAGTGACTTATCAGAATACTCAGAATGGAGCACCAGTATCAAACTATAACGATACCCTAATGGTCTATATGGTTCTCTATAGTGATGGAGAAGCTGGGTATGTGATGGATGATGAGGGAAAGAAGAATCTTAAAAAGATATTTGATGAGATGAACTATATCGATGATTCCAGTACAACTACAGAGAAGACTTGCGGAGACAGTATAGGAATGGTTTGGGCGACAGCCTACTGTCCATGCTCCATCTGCTGCGGACCTTATGCAAATGGTATTACAGCATCGGGAAAGAAGGCAACTGCAAAGCATACCATAGCTGTTGATGCCTATAATCCGATAGTCCCTATGGGAACGAAGGTCATCATAGAAGGCGTTGAGTATACGGTGGAGGATACCGGAGACCTGAATCATTATGGAAATGATTTTGACATCTTTTATGCGAAGCATGATGACTGTCTCCAGTGGGGGCGCAAGCATGTAGAGGCATTTCTTGCTGAAGGAAATACAAACACGGTAACAGTAACTACTTCAGGAACTACAGTCCATAACCTGACCTATAAGGATTATATTGACAAGAAGACTCTGAATGAGGATCAGGAAAAAATGCTTACTGACATGATGGATTCAGATCTTTGGGATGAATATTATTCCGGAGCTGCCGGAGAGGCTGTAGCTAAACTCGCTCTTACAAAGATTGGATGTAAATATGATCAGGATAAGCGTATGGAGGAAGGCTATTACGACTGCAGTTCACTGGTATATCGACTTTATAAAGAAGTTGGAATCGAGCTTCCATATGTTGCAGATACCCAAGGCTATTACTGCTTTGAAAATGCAATGCTGGTCAATAAGGAAGATTTGAAACCTGGAGACTTGATCTTTTATTCGTATGAAGAAAATGGATGTTTTAGAAATATATCCCATGTAGCGATTTATGTGGGAAATGGAATGATGGTTCATGCGGCAGGTAAGTCTCGTGGAGTTGTACTTGATCCGCTGAGAGATGGCAATGTTGTATTCTATGCGCGACCTTATAAGTGATGCGAAAGGGGCAATATTATAGCATAGATAACTGTTTGAAAATCAATTATGTATCTGAACTGCAGGAATTTGTACTTTTCCTGCAAGAAAATGTAAAGAACCATAACTTTATAATATATCACTTAATTTATCAGAACGATTAAAAATGTGGTTAAAAACCCCCTTATATGCGTCTAAATATGAAAAAATGTGATGAACTTTGCTGTGAGCGAAATAAATAAGAAATGGAGGAATCAGGATGTGGAGACGTGACAGAAAAAATAAACAGGTAGATTTATCAGACCTGAATCCTGTGAGATACAAGAAGGAAGATAGGAAGCCATATAACAAGATATCAGTGAGTGCTAGGGACAGGCAGCCAAGAAAAAAGAAAAGAATAAACTGGTCATTTGTAATAGCACTGATTATCGCTGGGATAGCCTTTGTCATGTATCCCGAATTCCTGAGATACACAGGAGAAAAAGAAGCCGAGGAACTGATGCAGGGCTTCGAAGATGAACTGGAGGATGAAAATGAAGAAGAGATGGATGTGGAAGAGGAGAAGACGGAAGAGCCGTCCTCCTTGTCACAGAAGGATGCCGATGCACTTTCTAAAGAGGAAGTCATCGGCATTATTAAGATAGAGGCTATTGATATTAAGTATCCGGTAATGGAAGGAACCGATGAAGATGTTCTCTGTAAAGGAATAGGACATCTTCCGGAAACAGCCGGAATCGGAGAGAAAGGTAACTGTGTGCTTTGCGGACATAATGGTTCGAGAAGAGGCATATTTTTTACACCGTTAAATACTATTCAGATAGGAGACAAGGTGGAGATTATAGATAAAAAGGGTAAGAGTCACATCTATAAGATAGTGAATACCAAAGTTGTAGAACCAAGAGATAACTCCATAAAGAATACTGACGGAACAGAGAAGCTGACTCTCTTTACCTGTGCATATAGTGGGACGAAGCGATTTGTGTGTGAGTGTGTGCCTGAAGCATACAGTTCCGAAGGGAATAATAATATAGAAAATGAGGTGAATGACTATGAATTATATGATTAAGATTAATGTTGTTAAGACAACTAATGAGGAAACAAAGGTTAAAGCTTTTGCAAATGTGGTATTTGGTAATAGTTTTAAGATTACCAATATTTCCATAATTGAGAATTCAAAGAATGGAGAACTCTTTGTAAGCATGCCGAGATATCGCAGCAGTGAGCTTGGAGAGGATGGACAGCCTGTTTATAAGGATGTCTGCAATCCTATTACAAAGGAGTTCCGAGAGGAGCTTTATACGAATATTCTTACGACATATGAAAAGACTATCAAGGATAATGTTGCTGTGATGACTATTGGGGAGACAGATAAGGATAAGGTGGTAGAACCAAAGTATTCTGTCAGAATGCATCCTCTTGATAAGGAGGGGAGCAATGTAAAGGCAGTAGGTCAGATTTATATTGAAGACAGTTTTATCATCAATAATATAAATGTCATTGAAGGAAAGAAGGGCCTCTTTGTAACAATGCCATCCTATAAGACCAAGAAGGTTGATGAGGAAGGTAAGGCAGTTTATCAGGATATTTGTTATCCGGTAACAAAGGATTTTAGAGATAAGCTTTTTGCCTCCATACTTGATGGGTATGCTGCAGAGAAAGATAAGGCTGCACCTGAAGCGGAAAAGAATCTGGAGACAGAACTCCCTTTTAAGGGTAAGGATGAAACTAAAGAGGAAACGAAGGATGAGGAAAAATCTGATAAAGCTCAGGACGAGAAAACTCCAACAAAGAAGGGTAAGAAAAAGTGATAGAGGCAGAAGTGCCTATACATATTTGGCTGCTATGTATCTGGAATGGTATGTGGCAGCCATTTTAAATGGAGGTAACTGATAAATGGAAGAAATAGTACAGATTTCAACAGATAAAAATGTAATCGAACTGATTGAGCTTCTGAAGAAAAATCAGATGGAGCGTGAGGCTGCAAATATAGTTGATCTCATATCATATATTGATGTTCTCCAGGACAAGCTTGAAACAATGAACAATCAACTGGATGAAATGCGTAAAGAGGTTAAACGCGTAAGAGAAACTCAGGATAACACCATCGAGGCAAAGATGAATCGGGCTGAAGCTGCTATTGAGGATGGACTTAACAGACTTGGTTCATATATGATCGAACAGACTCAGCTTCGCGTTGATGGACTGAAGAATAGCCTTAAAGCAACTAAGAAATATATAGTTGGAAAGTCGAAAGAAATAGTATCTGATTTTCAAAAGATAGGGAAAAAGGCGCTCTTCAAGGTGTCAGAACTTCTTAGAGTGAGACATGTTCTTGATGGAATGAGAAACAGTGTTGAGATTGGAATACAGGAGACCAATGATATTATCACCCGTATAGACAACTTTGGAAGAGATATGAGAGAAGCGAAGCAGATTATAAAGGAAGCTCAAAGCGAGAAAAGGAATGCTTTCAGATCTCTTCTTGGAAAAGAAGAAAAAGAAGTTGATGTGACTAATAAGAAAAAACTGTTTTCCAAGACGGAGGTTGCTAAGAAACCTTGGCGCTGGCAACGAGGCGTTTATGAAAGCATTAAACTTTTTCTGGATTCATCCATTGATAAACTGAATAGTCTTGAAATGGCAGTCAGAGACAGTATGTTAAAGGAACCAGATTATGAAGTGGATGAGAGAATATTTAATGATGATGATAAAACTCTGCTTCCTGTTGTGGCTGAGCAGGAGCATAAGTATGGAGCTGATGCCTTTGAGGATTATATGAGGAATGAAGGTATGAAAGAGCCGGTAATCGATGCGACAACACCAAAACCACCGAAGAGATAAAATATATTCGGTGGTTTATGGGGATATGACCATGAGATTTTTTGATTCGATGTTCTTTTAAGTTAAAAACAGGTAGTCCGTAGTGTAATAACTATGGATTACCTGTTTTTTGTTTAAAAGTATTCTGCCATTATTTCATTAAGTTTATTTAGGGCAACCTGGTGCTCTTCAGCAGGTTTTGGCTTTTTATTAAAATCATCGAGATTATCAAAAGGAGTATAATCACCTGTCGATGAGTACAACTTATAATATGCTTTTACATCCTCTTCAATCGGATGACACGGCTGGCGAACTGACCGCTGAGGTTGAGTTCGATACCTGTCTCCATAAGGAATTTTCCGCTGAATCTCTTGCCTTCGAGGGAGCGGGCACTTCTGTCTGTACCCTCAAATTCGTTCAATACGTAAGTGGCGTTGGGGTCAAGTCCTGCCATGTGCCAACGGGGAGCATCCAGACCAATGTAATTTTCAAATTTGTAGCAGAAGAACACGCCCTCTGACTTGTCTTCCGTCACGAACATCTCGCTGC
>CACZLA010000042.1 GCA_902781895.1 uncultured Lachnospiraceae bacterium | reverse complement strand
TCCCGGAAGAGTTATCTGCTTATCTTCACAGTAGCATACGTTGTAACGGTGTGATATACACTCCCAACGTCCTAACTGGAAGGTTCCGTCTTTGTTTACGCCGATTATTTTTCTTGCATACAAATAAGAATGATTTGCAACATATAAGGCTCTTTGAGCAAATTCGATAGTTACAGGCTGCTTTTTTAGCTCTTCCAGATATTTAACTGCTTCTTCGTAGGTTCTGTGTGGCATATTTGAGCTATCAATTATAGGTGCTGCAAATGTATTTATAGGAAGTGCAAGTATTAAGCACATTGTGATTATTGCGATAACTTTCTTCATTCTATTCTTCATAGTTTTGTCCTCCTAATTTTTATATTTGATTCATTTGTGGATTTATTGTTATTTTCTGTCTTTATAATATCAAAAGCTTTGTCACAATTCTGTCACAGTACTAATCACATTGGGAGAAAAGTGCAACATTTTTATTTACAAAGAAGGCTTCCGGAAAGAGAAGTATGTTCGTCAACTAGAAAGTGAGCCACGGAGGGGGCGGATTCCGGGAGCAAAGAAGTTCGGTAGAGACTAGGCGATTCCGAGGAACGTGGAGAGACCGAAAGATGCCAGGATCACTACGGGGCAGTATAAGAATTGGAGGAAAAAATAGTGACAAAATTCAGAAAGGGGATTATTATGAATAAAGATTTGACCTTTTTTGTCATTTTTTTGCAATTATGAAGTAAGGATAAGAGTATGTTTGATACAAAAAAAAGATGTGTTTTAGTATTTATAGTAGGACTGCTGATTGCTGCTGTTACCGGGTATTTTTATGTATCCGGAATTATCAGGTCTTCATATCTCAGAAGTGTTTGTACTGAACGTACCTCCGGGCAGGTATATACCTATAGACATACCGGTAGATCTTCATTTTTTTTCAAAGACTTCGGGGCTGCGTTTGTCGTAAATGATATAACTTATCATGCTACAGGAGTTGATGGAAGAATTCATGATTATGGGGATGTGGTAACTGTTCATTATGATCCGTCTGATCCTCGTAATGCTTACAGCGGAACAGATCCTGCAAGACTGAATGATTTTGTAGGTATACTGTTAATATTCTCCGGTGCTATGACTTGTCTGGCAGCCGTGAAAAGCATTAGGCGACTTTGAAGTTATACTCCGAAGGGTACTATGAATAGGTAATCTCAAATACGAAAAAGTACTTAATAAAAAATATACATATCATATGTTTTATGATAAAATAAAGGTTGGTTATGTTTGTGGGTGTCAAAAGTCAATTTTGACGTTTGCATCATTATATTTTTAAGTGAGGGGCTTATTTATGGCAAAACTATTTATTAAAGCAAAAGATCTTGAAGAATATGATTCTGTAAGGGTTTTTAATGAAAGAGGTAAGGAAGTTTATTATACAAAAGATGATTTTATTGCTACAGGACATAGAATCAAAATATTCCTTGCCGATACAATAAATGAATGTGCTTATGTTCAGGAAAAAGCATCCAGAGAAGGCTCTTATTTCGAGTTTGCAGCAAGAGATAAATTCGGTACAGTTGAACGTGATACCATGTCCAGACTTCAGAGATATGTTATAGATTATGATGAAGATCTTGAAGTGGATGGTGATGGTGTATCATGGAGATATGTTCTTTACAGAGGTGCACTTCCTATGATGACGGTAAGAAATGAAGAATATCTTATTCCGGGACAGGCACTGAATATGTGTGAAACATATATTCTTGATTTTGATTCTGATTCAGATGTTCTTATAGGTCTTGCCTTTGCACTCGCGTTATATGCTCTTAATAAATATGGGGATTTCTTCTAAATGCATAATATAGAATGGGATGTTGAAACCGGAGGCATCATTCTTAGAAATGACAGCCTTATTGATGGTAATGAAATAAGGCCTGTCTATCCTGAGGAACTAAGAAATATCGGCTTTGATGAGTATATTTCTATTCCAGATGGAAATAACGGCCCGGTTATGTGGGCAATAAGATTTAATTATTATTATAAAGGCATCAATGTGGCAAAGCTTGAGGACAGGGGATGCCTTACAAAACCGAAAATTGTGATCCTTGAAGAAAGCTTTGTTGGTACAGAGCTTTCTTATTTGGATGTAGGTTTGATAATAGAAAAAAACAAAATGCTGATGAATCAGCTTATTCAGAATACTTTGATCCGTATCTATAAAGCTTATCACGAACTGAAGGATCAGTATGATAAAGTGATTGTTTCTTATAGTGCCGGTAAAGACAGTGTGGTTCTTCTTGATCTTGTAAAAAGAGCTCTTCCTAATGAAAAACTGACGGTTACCTGGATAGATACCCGTATGGAACATAAAAAAACCAGGGAAATGGTTGAGAAAGAAAAACAAAAATGTAAAGATCAGGGGATAGGATTTATCATCTCCAGATCAGATGTACCGGCTGTGGATTTATGGAAATTAATAGGACCGCCATCCATGAAAAACAGATGGTGTTGTTCTGTATGTAAATCTGTTCCGAATCTGCTCAATTTCAGAAAGACATTTGGTAATGAATCTATCAAAACCCTTAATTATGTTGGCGTAAGAGGCGGAGAAAGTTCAAGCAGAATGAAATCCGAATTTATCTCAAAAGATATGAAGCATAAAGGAAGCACAAATGTCAATGGAATCTTCAATTGGAATTCTGCAGAGATATTTCTGTATCATTGGATGAATAATATTGAACTTAATGAATATTATAAAGAAGGATTTGTAAGGCTTGGCTGCGCTGTTTGCCCGATGGCTAATACTCTTAATATGGCGGTTTCCTATATGGTGGTTCCTGATGAAATGGACCCATATTATGATGTGATCAGAGATACATACAGAGATTTCTTTGATAATGAAGAAGCATTAAATAGTTATATAAATATGGGGGATTGGAGACTGAGAAACGGTTCCGCAGGAACAAAGTATTTTGTTGATTATAAAGAATACGTACTCGACGGATATATTCATATCGATATGAAAAATCCGAAAACTGACTGGAAAATATGGATAAAGACAATCGGTGTTCTTGAGAAAACAGATGGAAAAAGTCCGTACAGTGACTTGTCTGAACAGGAATATACAGTTAACTACAGGGGTGGAAAATATAACTTCTTTGTTGCTGAAAATAGTGACGTTGTACATGTTTCTATTTTGGAAAGTTCTGATAATGCTGAGTTTTTTGATAAGTTAAAAAAAGTATTCAGAAAGGCTTCATCCTGCATCGGTTGTAAAAGCTGTGAGGCAAATTGTCCCTTCGGTCATCTTCATATCAAGGATGGGATTCCTGTTATTGATGACGGATGCATACATTGTTCTACATGTATTCATGATGTTCATTTGTGCCCGGCTTTTGAATCATGGTATAAAGATGAAGATGTTTTGTAAGAGGAAAAACTATGGCTATAGATGAAATGGAGCTTCAAAAAACAACTGAAATAGAACTTGAATCCTTTACTTTTTTTTCTTTGATATCAGGAGAAGGCTTTATTGAAAGGTTGTTTGATGATAGGAAGCTTATCTCGAGAATGAGACTTTTTATGACTTCGTGTAATGAAAACGAGTATTACAGAAATTTCAGATCTATGACAAAGATGTTTAATATTGAATCTCAGAATGACCATATATGTATGCAGATATTCTTTTCGTTACCGAAAGAAATGAATGAACCGAAGTTTACCGAAAAGCATCTTGGACCTATCCAAAACAATTGGATTATAGTAAATGCGAAAGAGGTTGTTCCTGATATTGAAGTGTTTAGGGAGTATTCTAAATACAGAGTGCTGGCAAATTATTATAAATCTGAATCTAAACAATATATTAATAAGGCCTTTGAAGCGCTTCAGGTTTGGGTTGATAAAGTAAGACGAAATCCTATCACTGTTTATACTCTTCAGTATCCTCAAGGAAAAAAATATGACAGCTTTGATATGTATTTTGAGGAGATTAATGAGAGAGTGAAGAGAGAATATAAATATTCTCCAGATAATATGGATATTGCTCCTGAATTATATACCTATTACAGATTAAGGGATATGGTTAAGATCGGATACAGAGGTCTTTCATATGAACAGTATTCCAATGAGATTGTAAAATGTGATCCGGATAAAGTGCCATCGGTTGTTTTTGCACCATTCTGGGACAATGATGATAACTGGTACAAACCTGAATATTCAGAAGAGGTTATAGTTGTACTTAAGAAGGAACTGGACAGATATCTGGAGCAGCATTTAAAGGAAGAGGGAAAGGTAAAGTTTGAAGATCTTTTTACTCATCTTATGCATCCTCCTTATGGCCTTCTTCCAAACGAGATTGGAACTATTATCATGGGAATGCTCCTTCGCTCATGGAAAGACAGGAATCTGATATGGTCAAACGGACACCAGTACAGTGTTATTAATGATGATAAGATGATTTCAATGATCGGAAATGGCATTTTTAATAAGAGAACGCCTCACAAGATATATATTCCGGATTATATAATGGTTCCCAATGAAGATATGATGCGTATCTATAACGAATCATCGAAGATATTCTTTCTTCCTGATGAGATGCTGTTTTCAAATGAGATTCGTTATTATATAAGGGATAATATTGAAAAAATCCCATATCCGTTAATGGCTTTAAAATATGCTGATGTTGAGGATGATATTAAGAAGCTGTGTGACTTATATCTGAAATATATAAGAGTGTCATATGATGACAGTATGGAGACACTGAGTGCAGTAGAAGATGAACTGAAATGCTTCTTTGCATCTGATTCAACTTTGGCCGATAGATTTAAGACATCCATGACTGATGAAATCCTGAGAAATGGAATGAAGAAGCTTCTCTCAGATAATAATCTGGATATAGATAAGCTGCCTGCTGATATATTTGACAGCCTGAATAACGGTCATGTTGAATGGAAATGGATGTGGGATGAGGATGTTGTCATTGATACTATTCGCAGGTCATACGGCAATTAAAGGTACTTTTGACTACTTCAACATTATTTATTATAAGGATTTATAAAATGTTTGATACAGATATTTGTGATAGCTGTGGGGCGAATCTTTCAAAGGATGAAATAGCATTAAACAAAAAACTCATGGGTCTGGATGTAGAAGAGTTTTATTGCTTAAGCTGTTTTGCAGATATTCTCGGAACCACAGAGCAGGATTTAAAAGAAAAGATAGAAGATTTTAAAGAAGAAGGGTGTACTCTGTTCTCATGATTTATGCAGATAATGCAGCTACAACTAAGCTTGATCCCGCGGCACTTGATGCAATGATGGTATATCTGAAGGATGACTATTCAAATCCTTCACAGCCATATTCCTTTTCAAGACAGTCGAAGAAAGCACTTAGGGAATCAAGAGAGATTATAGCTAATGTTATAGGTGCCGCTCCCGAGGAGATATATTTTACTTCCGGGGGCTCGGAGAGTGACAACTGGGCTTTAAAAGGGTTACCATATACAGAGAAAAGTCAGATTATCACAAGTATGATAGAACATCATGCCATACTTAATACCTGTAAGGAGATGGAAAAGCATGGCATTCATTTGGTTTATCTGCGTCCTGAAATTGACGGAACTATAACTGCTGATAATCTGGAATCGGAAATAAATAATAATACGTCGTTAGTAAGTATAATGACGGTAAATAATGAGATAGGTACAGTTCAGCCTGTTTCTGAGCTGGCAGAAGTGGCACATAAGCATGGAGCTTTATTTCATACTGATGCAGTTCAGGCAGTTGGGCATATTCCCGTAAATGTTAAGGAAACAGGAGTTGATATGCTTTCTGCCTCTGCTCATAAATTTAACGGCCCCCGGGGAATCGGATTTCTTTATATAAAGAAGGGTACTCCACTGAGTCCATTTATTAACGGAGGGGCTCAGGAAAAGCATATGAGAGCCGGTACAGAAAATGTTGCTTCCATAGTTGCAATGGCTGAAGCCTTAAGGATAAATGCAGAGCTAATGGAAGAAAATGAGGCAAAGCTTATCAGATTTGAAAAGATAATCGAAGACGGACTTAAAGGGATAGATTATATCAGAAACGGTGGCAGTGATCATAGTCCCGGTGTGATGAGTCTTTCCTTCCGTGGAATGGATGGAGAAGCTTTGCTGCATCGTATGGATCTTATGAATATCTGTATCTCAACAGGTTCTGCCTGTACAAGCGGCCGAACCACAGTTTCTCATGTTATAGATGCTATAGGATTAGAAGATATTTATGCAAAAGGTACTATCAGAATATCACTTGGGAGATATAATGATGAAGAGGATGCCGTTGTTATTGCAAAGGCACTGAGAAAAATTACAGGAGTTAATGTATGAAAATACCTATTACCATACAGATGCAGCCCGGTGAAAACGGTGCGGCTGCCCTGTGTATGATGCTCGGTCATTATAAAAGATATGTTCCCATGAAAGAAATGCGCGAAAAGTGTGTTTCTTCCAGAAACGGTTCCAGTCCGGATCAGCTGATAAATGCGGCTAAAGAGTACGGACTTGATGGTGAACTGGTTGAACTGGATGTTGATAATTTCAGAAAAAAGGATTTTCCGCTTCTGATACATTGGAAGCGTCGTTATTATGCAATCATTAAATCTATAAGACACGGGATTGTCACTGTAGTGGATCCTTCCAGAGGTGAATATAGACTTACTGTTGAAAAATTTAAGACTTTCTATTCTGGAAAGGCTATCAGACTTAAAAAGAATAAGGATTTTCATACGGGCGGAAAAAGAGAATCTTTATTTAAACTCCTGAGTTCCAGACTTAAATCCATAATAAAACCTATGATCTTACTGGTTATAATCAGCCTTATTTGTATAAGGCTCGATCTTGGAATATCAGTTAAATCTAAAGATTTTATGGATGAAATAATCGGTCGGGGTAATTTTGATGCGGCTAACAGGCTTACGTATCTTTTTATCCTTTATGTATTAATGATAACTCTTACATTATTTACCATGCTGAGAACAAATCTGATCTTCATGACCAGTAGAAATACTTCTGCTGATTCGGGAAGCAGACTTTTTAAGAAAATGTTTAATCAGCCCATGAAGTTTTTCGAACAATATAGTTCCGGAGACCTCATGCTGCGTATTGATAATAATGTAACTCTGGATAATTCCATAATGCAGTCTCTTGTTCCGAGAGTGATAGATGCATTTATGACGGTGTTTTATTTTGCATTGCTCCTTTCATACAATTATGTCATTGCTTTTATATGTATCGGCATTGAATTACTGAATATTATGGTTTCCCTATTCTTTCAGGAGAAAAATGCCATCGCTTCAAGAAGTATGACTACAAGTAACGGATCATTATCGACTTCAGTCCTTAATGGTATGAATATGATAGATACTATCAAATCCTGTGGAGCAGAAAGATCATTTTATAATATCTGGTATGCCTCCCAGTCTCAATTCTGTGAAAATAAAATGTCTACATTCAGGATAAGCAGTATAACAACTCTGACTGACAGTATTCATAATTTCCTTTTGACCGGAGTTCAGCTTTTTGTAGGTGCATTGTTTATTGTTAATGGTCATTTTACGCTGGGTATGATGTCTCTGTTCCAGAATGTTCTGAATAATATGCGTACTTCCCTCAGTAACTGTCTGAATACAGTAAATACTCTTCAGACCATGAGAACAAATATTGAAAGAGTAAATGATATATTTGACAGAGAAACCAGAGAACAAATACCTCTTCCTAAAGAGGATTATGATAAGGCAGATAAGCTGGAAGGACATATAATAGCAAATCATATTAATTTCAGATATAACGCCGGCGATGATCTTGCGGTTAATGATGTGAGTCTTGAGGTTAAACCCGGACAAATGGTGGCTATTGTCGGTGAAACAGGCTGCGGAAAAAGCACACTGCTTAAAATACTCGCTGATCTTTACAGTGCCGAATCCGGTGAGATTCTCTACAGTGGAAAGAAGCGAGAGGAAATTCCGGATGTGATCTTTCATTCATCTGTTACTACTGTTGATCAGGAAACTGTAATGTTCGAAGATTCCATTTATTCTAATATAAAAATGTGGGATGAAACCATTGAAGATTTCGAGGTAGTTATGGCTGCCAGAGACGCACAGATACATGAAAGAATTGTCAGAGATAAAGGAGAGTACGGAAGTATCATGATGGAGAACGGAAAGAATTTCTCCGGGGGTGAGCTTCAGAGACTTGAGCTGGCACGCGCTCTTGCTCATGAACCCACATTACTTTTCCTTGATGAGTTTACATCTGCACTTGATGCTCTTACTGAAGACAGAGTTATCAGCTCCATACGAAATAAAGGTACAACCTGTATTATTGTTGCTCACAGACTTTCAACTATAGTTGACTGTGACAGAATATATGTAATGGATAAAGGACGTGTTGTACAGGAAGGCACACACTCCGAACTGTATAATCAGGAAGGCTTATATAGAAAGCTTATAGGTTCGCAATAAGATAAGAAGGAGTCTTATTTAATGGGTATCTATACCGAGTCAATCAGAAAAAAAGAAGAAAACAACATAAATCTTGAAAAGTATGCAGATGATTCTCTGATACACGATAAGAAAATGCAGCGTATCGAAAGTGAGATAGATGATGTTCAGACTGCTTTGTTTTATATACTTGAAAAGTTTAATGTTACTATTCCTAGACAGTTCGGACACAGGAATGTAGGAAGTCTTCTTGATTGCACACTGGATCCTCTTGGCATGATGTATGATTATTCTGAATCTGTAGAAATGGCTGCTAAAAACAAAACTGAGTATATTTTAGCCTTTAGGGAGGATGGTCATGCAGTTGCAATCACACCTTCTTATGCAGGATACAGATGGTTCTGCCCTCATGATCAAAAGGGTGGTCTGGCAACAAAAAAATACTGCAGAACTCTCAGAAAGGAATGCTATGTTCTTAACAGGCCTATTGAAGAACGCAGTACTATCATAACTACATTTATAGCTAATGTTTTAAAATATCTTACTGTATATGATATTATCAGACTTATAATTGCTTCTCTTGCTGTTGTGCTACTTGGACTTATTATTCCAAGGATCAATCGCTGGATATATGATGTATTTATACATGAATCAACTACTCGTATGGCCGGTTTCAGATTTGCCGTATTTGTGTTTTTCAACGTGAGTTTAGTTCGGTGTATTATCAGTATGCTTAAAAATCTGTATCTTTCCAAAATCAAGATAAGAATATCCATTAAGATACAATCGGCTATTATGGCGAAGGTTCTGCATCTTCCCCAGACATTTTTCAGGAAGAATTCTTCGGGAAAATTATCAAAACGTATAAACAGCTGCGGACGTCTCTCTGATATGATCCTGAGTATTTTCATGGGTGTTCTTCTTGATGTATTTTTTTCGTTGATTTATCTGTTCCAGCTCAGAAATCTGGCACCGGAGTTATATAAACCTGCATTGATATTTATCACACTGAAAGTATTGTTATCAATAGTCGGTTCTTATCTGAATGCTGTTAATGAGGCAAAAAATCTTGAAGTTGATATGGAAAACGGCAGCCTTCTTTATTCATCTATAAGAGGTATACAAAAAATAAAGGGAATGGGAGCTGAGAAGGCAGTTTACTCCAAATGGGCTGAAAATTACAGAAAAACTCTACAGTATAATTATAAACAGCCTTTCTTTCTGAAATATCAGAATGCACTTATATCTGCTGTAACCATAGCTACAACCATTACCTTGATGGGATTAGCATCCTTTAGAGGACTTACCAGAGAAGATTATATGACATTTACATCATCATATGCTCTTATTCTTATTGCGATAACCAGTCTGACTGATATGCTGCAGAATCTATTCCTT
Organism: uncultured Lachnospiraceae bacterium; assembly: GCA_902781895.1. Classification (GTDB taxonomy): domain Bacteria; phylum Bacillota; class Clostridia; order Lachnospirales; family Lachnospiraceae; genus Eubacterium_Q. Next base: position 7,148 of record CACZLA010000042.1, on the reverse strand, counting down.
ATGAAAACATATACGGATAATGTATCTCCTATATTTAAGGCTGAGAATGAGCAATCACAGATTCTGGAATATGTAAAGAATATTTCCGGAAATATAAGAATAGAACATGTGTCTTTTAAATATCCTGAAAGTCAGAAGGGTTGTCTCAAGGATGTAAATCTGGAAATCAAGCGTGGAGAGAAGCTTGCCATAGTAGGTGAGAGTGGCTGTGGTAAAAGTACACTGCTCAAGCTTCTTATAGGTTTTGAAACTCCGGATGAAGGTAATATTTATTATGATAATAAAGCCATAAATACGCTTAATCTTAAATCCCTGAGAAGACGTATCGGTTCTGTATTCCAGTTCAGTAAGGTCTTCCCGGGAACTATAGAGTCTAATGTAACCTTTACTTCAAATGATATCGTTGATGAGAAAAAGGTCTGGGAAGCTGTTGATAAGGCTGCTATAGGTGATTATATAAGAACATTACCTCTTAAGCTTGATACAGAGATATCACAGTCGAATTCCAGTGGTTTCTCCGGAGGTCAGAGACAGAGAATACTTCTTGCAAGAGCATTTTATACAAATCCGAATGTATATATTCTTGATGAAGCGACTTCAGCTCTTGATAATGTTACACAAAATCAGGTTCTGGAGTCCATCAATAATCTGAAGGCTACTGTGATAATGGTTGCTCACAGACTTTCAACTGTTGTAGGCTTTGACAGGATTATAATGTTTGAAAACGGTAAGATAGTAGAAGAGGGAAACTACGAAGAGCTTATGGCTAAAGATGGCAAATTTGCCGGGCTTGTAAAAAAACAGCTGGTGGAAAAACAATAATATATTATGAAACAGGATAATACACTAAGAAATTCTTTTCTGTTATTATTAACTGCTATTATCTGGGGAACATCCTTTGTTGCTCAGTCAGCGGGTATGGAGCATATTGGTCCATTTACATTCAGTGTTTTACGATATCTTATCGGAGGGACCGTGCTTATACCCGTTATTATGTTTTTAGGAAAAAACAGAAGAGGAGCTTTGAAAAAATCAATAAAATATGGGATAGTATGCGGCATATTGCTTTGTGCTGCTTCTAATTTTCAACAGGTGGCAATGCTCAGGGCATCTGCCGGAAAAGCAGGCTTCATTACGGCTTTATATATTATTATTGTGCCTGTTATCGGCATTTTTATGAAAAAGAAAACTTCCCCAGTTATATGGCTGTCAGTTTTTCTTGCTCTTATTGGTCTGTATTTTCTCTGCATTGGCAGAAATGGAAGCTATAAGTTTGAAATATCCGACATCCAGCTGCTTATTTGTTCACTTATTTTTTCATTTCATCTTATATATATAGACTATGCAAATAGTAAAGGTGTTGATGGAGTAGTGGTATCATGTACACAGTTCTTTGTTGCCGGAATTATCAGTATGATATTTGTTTATCCTATAGACGGACTATGTTATGATATGATGCCCTCTGCAGGAAAACTTTATGATGCTATGCCTGCTATACTTTATTCAGGTGTTATGGCCTGCGGAGTTGCATATACGCTTCAGATCATAGGACAGAAGGGGATGAATACAACTGTTGCATCCCTTATTCTGAGTCTGGAATCCGTTGTATCTGCCATTTCCGGATTTTTGATCCTGGGTCAGAAATTAACAGTGGATGAAATCATAGGTTGTGTTATAATGTTCGTGGCTATCGTGCTTGCGGAGCTTCCGATACCCAAAAAAGAAAGAAGAAAGAATTAAATCATTATGTCACATTTAGATCAGAATCGAATCAGAAATTTTTGTATCATTGCTCATATAGACCATGGAAAGTCTACTCTTGCTGACCGTATTATAGAAATGACAGGTACTCTTACGGAAAGAGAAATGCAGGAGCAGGTTCTTGATAATATGGATATTGAGCGTGAGAGAGGTATTACCATTAAATCTCAGGCTGTCCGCATCATATATAAGGCAAAGGATGGGGAGGAATATATCCTGAATCTTATAGATACTCCCGGTCATGTGGATTTTAATTATGAGGTGTCACGTGCCCTGGCTGCATGCGAGGGTGCTGTACTCGTTGTTGATGCCGCTCAGGGAGTTGAAGCTCAGACTCTTGCAAATGTATATATGGCTATAGATCATAATCTTGAGGTCTTTCCTGTTATTAATAAGATAGATCTTCCCTCTGCCGATCCTGACAGGGTTGTTACGGAGATTGAAGATGTTATCGGAATTTTAGCAGAGGATGCACCTCGTATATCCGCAAAAAGCGGTCTTAATATAGAAGATGTACTTGAGTCAATAGTTGAAAAGATACCGGCTCCTACAGGAGATAATGATAAGCCTTTCAAGGCGCTGATATTCGATAGTCTTTATGATTCTTATAAAGGAGTTATAATTTTCTGCCGTGTATTTGATGGCTTTGTAAAAAAGGGTTCCCGTATACATATGATGGAGACCGGAGCAGAGGCAGAGGTTGTAGAGGTTGGTATATTCGGAGCAGGTCAGTTTATCCCGCAGGATGAAATAAGTGCCGGTATGGTAGGTTATATAACTGCTTCCCTTAAAAATGTCAGAGACACTGAGGTTGGTGATACTGTTACAGATGCTGATAATATGTGTGATGAGGCACTTCCGGGATATAAAAAGGCAAGACCTATGGTATTTTGCGGTATCTATCCTGAGGATGGTGCTAAATATCAGGAGCTTAAGGATGCACTTGAAAAGCTGCAGCTGAACGATGCGTCCCTTTCATATGAACCTGAAACCAGTATAGCCCTGGGCTTTGGCTTCAGATGTGGTTTCCTGGGACTTCTTCATCTGGAGGTTATTCAGGAAAGACTCCAGAGAGAATATAATCTGGATATCATAACTACGGCTCCTTCCGTAGTATATAAGGTTCATAAGACCGACGGTGAGGTTATAGAGCTGACAAATCCTTCTAATCTTCCGGATCCTTCGGAGATAGACTATATGGAGGAACCCATGGTTGACGCGGAGATAATGACATCTTCGGATTATACCGGGGCCATAATGAAGCTTTGTCAGGAAAGACGCGGTATCTACAAGAGTATGGAATATCTTGAGGAAACAAGAGTACTCCTTAAATATGAGATGCCGTTAAATGAGATAATATATGACTTTTTTGATGCGCTTAAGTCCCGTTCCAGAGGTTATGCTTCCTTTGATTATGAGCTTAAGGGCTATGCGAGATCCAGTCTGGTTAAGCTGGATATACTGATCAACAGAGAAGGTATAGATGCACTTTCGTTTATAGTATTCAAGGATTCGGCCTATGAACGAGGAAGAAAAATGTGTGAAAAGCTGAAGAAGGAGATACCGAGACAGCTCTTCGAGATTCCGATTCAGGCTGCTATCGGAAGTAAGGTTATCGCCAGAGAAACAATCAAGGCACTTCGTAAGGATGTCCTTGCAAAATGTTATGGTGGTGATATTTCCCGTAAGAAAAAGCTTCTTGAAAAGCAGAAGGAAGGAAAGAAGAGAATGCGTCAGGTTGGCTCTGTAGATGTGCCGCAGCAGGCGTTTACTGCAGTTCTCAAGCTTGATGATGAAGATTAAGTAAGATTTATAAAACAGGAGTACGGGTATGAAGAAACCTCTCAGCCTTTATATACATATACCTTTTTGCAAGCATAAATGTATGTATTGTGATTTTTTATCCTTTGCAAATGAAACAAACACCAAACAGATTCAGTATGTAAATGCTCTTATGAGTGAAATACGTATGTATAAGCCATTTGCAGACAGATATACTGTAAAGACAATTTATATAGGAGGGGGAACGCCGTCTTTCATTGATGAAGCTTTGATCGGAAAGATACTGGACTGCGTAAATCATATTTTCAAGGTGGATAGATTCCCTGAGATTACTATAGAGGTAAATCCGGGTACTATAAAGTACACGGATTTACTTTCGTATAAAGAATATGGCATCAACAGACTGTCTATCGGTCTTCAGTCTGCTGATGATAAAATGCTTAGACGTGTCGGAAGGATTCATAATTATGAAGAGTTTCTTCAGGGATTTGAATATGCCAGAAGAGCCGGATTTGAAAATATCAGTGTCGATATAATGAGTGGCCTTCCGGGACAGGATACACATACTCTGGTTGATACTTTAACTAAAGTGACTGAGCTGGAACCGGAACATATTTCGGTTTATTCACTGCAGGTTGAAGAGGGAACTCCACTCAGTGAAAGAGAGGATATGCTGGATCTTCTTCCTGATGAAAACACAGAAAGAATGATGTATTCCATGACAAAGAAGGTTCTGAAGGCGGCAGGCTATAACAGATATGAAATATCCAATTATTCAAAGCCGGGACTTGAGAGTCGTCACAACAGCGTTTACTGGACCGGAGGGCAGTATGTGGGATTTGGTATAGGTGCTTCTTCCTATTTTAAAGGTGAACGTTTTACAAACATTAAGCATATGGATAATTATATAGAAATCTGTGAGGATATCAGAGATGAGCTTACAAAGGATACAGACAGAGTAAGGCTTTATGACAGTGCCACTAAAATTCTCCGGGAGGATATCCAGACTATATATATTGATTCCAGGATAGAAGAGTTTATGTATCTGGGACTCAGAATGACTGCCGGTGTCAGTCGCAGTGAGTTCAGTGAAAGATTTAACAGAGATATGTTTGAAATGTATGGTGAGATAATAAATAAGTATGCCGACCAGGGCTTTATGGCCTGTGAGGGCGACAGAGTAAGACTCACGGATAAGGGAATAGATGTAAGTAATTACATACTTGCGGATTTTATTCTAGATAAAGAAAAATAAACTATAAACTTAATAAATTCAATTAAAATAGTATAAAAAATATAGATATTTAGTATAAAAAACAACGATATTTGCTTGACATAACTACATATAGGGTGTAAATTAGAGTAAATGATTAGCACTCTGAAATATTGAGTGCTAACAAAAAAACTTAATAAAGGATGGTGATAGTATGAATCAGGATTTAGAGTATGATCTTGATGATAGAAAACAGACCATCCTCAGAGTTATCATTTCCAATTATCTCGAGACCGGCGAACCGGTTGGATCAAGAACTATATCGAAGCTGTCAGATCTGAATCTCAGTTCAGCAACTATAAGAAATGAGATGTCCGATCTTGAAGAGCTGGGATACATCATCCAGCCTCATACATCTGCCGGAAGAATACCGACTGACAAGGGCTACAGATTCTATGTAGATAAGGTTATGTCGGAAAAGAGCGAAACCGAACGTAAGGAAGGAGCTCTTCTCGAGAGAGTAGACAAACTGGAGGCTCTGCTCATGCAGGTGGCAAAGGTGCTGGCATACAATACCAAGTATGCTACCATGGTTACAACGCCTATGCTGAGAAATAAGCAGGTTAAGTTTATTCAGTTGTCTCAGGTGGATGAAGAGAAGCTTGTAGCAGTTATTGTCGTAGGCGACAACATAGCCAAGAATAAGCTGATCAAGGTTTCAAGACCGTTGCTGAATGAAGAGGTTCTGAAGTTCAATATACTTCTGAATACATTTCTTCAGGGCGTATCGGTGGATGATATAAATCTTGAGCTTATGCAGACTATGAAAGAGCAAGCCGGTGATTATGCCGATATTCTTGAAAGTATCTTCGAAGGTATAGTAGATGCTGTTAAGGAAGCCGAGGAAATGAAGATTTACACAAGCGGTGCATCGAATATCCTGAAATATCAGGAACTGGGCAATATGGAAAAGGCCACAGCACTGCTGGAAACATTTGAGGAGCAAACCGGTCTGGATACTCTTGCGGATGAAACTCTTAAATCAGAAGACGGAGAACACAATATTCAGATTTATATAGGTGATGAAGCTCCTGTTCAAAACATGAAGGATTATTCAATCATAACTTCGACTTACCAGCTTCCGGAGGGGGCAAAGGGAACTATAGGAATTATAGGACCTAAGCGTATGGACTATAAGAAGGTTGTATCAACCTTAAAGTCTCTAACTGATGAGCTGGACAACATTTTCCTAAATAAAGAAGATAAAAGAGGTGAAGATTAATGGCAAAAAGATCTATGAATGAAAAGCTCAAGAACCTTAAGGAAGAAAAGGTAGGAGAATCACTTCCGGCTGAACAGAAGGTTCTGGTTACCGAAGGTGATGAGACCGGCGGAACCAATGTAAGTATAGGCGAAGAACTAAACTTCGATCCTGATGATTTGGATGCTGTTCCAAAGCCTGTTCCAAAGAAAAACAGACGAGGCAGCAAGCAGATACAGGCTGAACTCGAGCAAGCCAAGGAACTTGCGGAAGGCAATAAGGAAAAATACAAGAGACTTCTTACAGAGTTTGATAATATGAGAAGTCGAAATGAAAAGGAAATCGCAGGAAAAACAGATAAGGGTGCCATGGATGCACTGGAAAAGATACTTCCTGTTATAGACAATCTCGAAAGAGCCCTGGAAGGAGTAAACCAGGAAGAGAAGTCAGCTTTCGAAGAAGGTATCGAGAAGATATATAAGCAGCTGATGGATACTCTGGAAGGTATAGGAGTTGTTCCGATGAATGCTGTAGGCAGTGAATTCGATCCGATGCTCCATAATGCAGTACTTCATGAAGAGGCCGAAGGAGAAGGTGAAAACATGGTCGTTGAAGAGATGCAGAAGGGTTATATGTATAAGGATCAGGTTCTCAGACACGCAATGGTTAAAGTAGTTAATTAAATTTTATAACAATGTAATATTTATTAGGAGGATATATATAAAAATGGGAAAGATAATAGGAATTGACTTAGGTACAACAAATTCATGTGTTGCTGTTATGGAAGGTGGAAAGCCTGTAGTTATCACTAACGCAGAAGGCTCTCGTACAACACCATCTGTAGTTGCATTTCTTAAGTCCGGTGAGAGAGTTGTCGGTGATGCTGCAAAGCGTCAGGCTGTTACAAATGCAGATAAGACAATCTCATCAATCAAGAGACACATGGGATCTGATTACAAGGTTGATATAGATGGTAAGAAATATTCACCTGAAGAGATATCAGCTATGACTCTTCAGAAGCTTAAGGCTGATGCAGAGGCTTATCTCGGTGAGAAGGTTTCAGAGGCTGTTATCACAGTTCCTGCTTACTTCACAGATTCACAGAGACAGGCTACAAAGAATGCAGGTAAG
>CACZLA010000041.1 GCA_902781895.1 uncultured Lachnospiraceae bacterium | reverse complement strand
TACTGTACTTAGCGGAGGCACAGAAAAGATGAACCTTCGTAAAGTATTAAGTCCCGGAACCATCACAGCAATACTTGGGCTTCTTGCCTGCTGGTTCAAGTTCGTTCCACCCACAATTATTACCAGCAGCGTAAGTTATATTGGAAATGCCACCGTATTTCTGTCTATGTCACTTCTCGGAATCTCAATAGCAAGAAGTGATGTCAGCAAAGGCTTTAAGGATATCCGCATGTGGAGCTTTGTTGCACTACGTTTTGTTTTAGTTCCCGTAGGTGTCTTTTTTATCCTGCGTGCTCTGGGTATGGAATCTATGCTGGTTTTGGGCTTTTCACTTATGGCACTTATGCCAGTTGGAAATCTGCCACTTATTCAGGCTGAAAAAACCGGTGAAAAGACAGAAACTCTTTCAAATGGAATTACAGTTACCACTATTGCTTCTATAGTTACAATCACAGTCCTGATGATGATCTTTATGACTATAGATTAACACATAACAATATAATTTACAATAATAATATTATGTAAACAAAATATATATTTTTAAAAGCGAGATTCAATATCTCGCTTTTATATTATTAATAATATGATCAGAATATAATTTCATAATCCTCATCTTTATATTTAAAAATAAACAGAATAACAAGTACTATTACGCTTAGTGTTACAAATATATCTGCAATATTAAATACTGGAAAATCGATGAATTTAAAATATATGAAATCAATTACATAATGAAGTCTGATTCTGTCTATCATATTTCCGATAGCACCACCAACTACGCATAAATAGCAGATTCTGATAGGCTTATACTTCGGATCCTCCAATATACGTATATATGATCGAAATATAAAGATAAAAACTATAATACTGAATATCACCAGAATTGCGGTCTTTCCGGCAAATGACCCCCATGCTGCTCCACTGTTTCTTATGTAAGTAAGCACCAGAAAGTCACCTATTATCTGTTTCTCATCTTTAAGATTATAATTATTTACTATTAAAAGCTTTGTTATCTGATCAGCCAAAACTATGACTGCAACGATGATCAAGCTGATAATATATTTTTTAGCCTTCATTATATACTCTTAAATACTCCTCAAATGCCTTCCTTTTATCTATATCAGTAACTTCTTTGCTTACAAATGCATCACCGATATCTCTAAGCAGAATAAACTTAACTATATTACCTGAAGCTTTTTTATCATTATGTGTAAATTCCACAATCTTATCAATATCAATATCTTCGGGAAGCTTCGGCAGATTATAATAATTTCTGATATGAGAAATAACTCTGTCGGCCTTTTCCTGAGAAAGAATCTTTTTATCCCTGGAGATCATTGTAGCAAGTATACAGCCAATGGAAACACATTCTCCGTGAAGAAGTTCAAAATTCATATATTTTTCCAAAGCATGTCCCAGTGTATGGCCAAAATTCAGCAGTGCTCTCTCTCCTGTTTTTTCATGAGGATCGTTTTCAACTACTTCCTTTTTCATCTTATTGCACTCACTTATTATATGCAAAAGACTATCATCACTGAATGCTTCATCAACAGAACTTATACATTTCTTATCTATACTTGTTTCAAGCCACTCATAAAAGTCCGGCTTTTTTATTAATGCACTTTTTACAACTTCACCCATTCCCGAATAAAATTGTCTGATATCAAGGGATTTAAGTGTAGATATATTTATATAAACCAGCTTCGGCATATGAAATGCCCCCACCATATTTTTATACTGTTCAAAATCCACACCGGTTTTTCCGCCGATACTTGAATCAACATCAGCTAAAAGACTTGTGGGAACCTGGATAAAATCGATACCTCTGAGATATGTTGCTGCAGTAAAACCGCACATATCACCGGTAACACCTCCACCTAAAGCGAGAAGAACATCATTTCTATCGAAATGTTCCTCAATCAGCTTTACATAGAGATTTCTTACAGTATCAAGATTCTTACTTTGTTCTCCTTCAGGAAATGTATAGCTTACGACCTTTGAAAAATGATTTTCTGATACATCTAAAATAGCATCCAGATAAAAGGATGCTACTTTAGTATCTGATACTATACAAAGCTTCTTTGTATGATCAGGATTATATGAATCATAAAAATCTTTAAGTCCTTCAAAATCAGTCGAGTAAGCTATATCATATATTTTATTACCCTCATAACACACAGGTAACTTGTCAAATGATATCATACAGCCTCCTACATATCTTCAAAAATTATATCAGCAAAAGGATCAATTCCATCTCCACCCAGTGTTGAACCATATACATTAGAAGAATTACTATGCTTGTTTGCCATACTGAGCTTTGTTCCACCTGATGAACCACCCGAACCACCGGAAGAGCTTCCTGAACCTATAGATGATTTTTCAGATGAACTATCTGCAGCACCTAAATTAAATTCAAATGGATTAGTATCCTTTGGCTCGTCCTTATGATAGCCTGCAGCAGCTACTGTATTAGCTGCATTAGGATCAAAATCATTATCATCAAGAGTTCTTCTGAGCTTTCTGATAAGACTGTTAAAGTTAGCCTTATACTCAGCATATTTAGCGGTAAGCTCAAGCTGTTCAGCTTCAAGCTTTTCACGTTCAAGCTTTGCCTGTTTGATAATATCCTCTGCCCTGCTCTGAGCCTCAAGTTCTATGGCTTTAGCATTTTTTTCAGCATTTGACTTGGACTCCTCGCTGTTCTTATCTGCCAGCAGAAGCTTCTTGTTTAATTCATTTTCTGTAGATCTGTAATGCTGAACAGTATCTGTAAGTGTAATAACCTTTTCTTTTAATTCAGCATTTGATTTATAAAGCTCACTATAGCTCTTTGATACTTCATCAAAGAATGCCTGAACATCATCTTTGTTATACCCAATACCGCCTTTGAATCTCTTCTGTTGTATATCAAGCGGAGTTAACATCTAACTGCCCCCCTCGTAACATTTATTCCCCAAGTATAGGTGATACCGAAGTACTATTCAGTATCTCTTCTCTTAAATCTCCCGTAACCTCAATACTGTTTGGTACAGCTATAAATATATTCGCTGAAATAGCCTTCAGATCTCCTTCAATACCGTAACAAGCACCACCGATAAAATCTATAATTCTCTGTGCAGGTTCCAGCTGAAGACCTTCCATATTTATAACTATAGCCTTTCCTCTTTTAAGGAAATCTACCACAGTCTGAGCATCATCAAATTCCTGAGGCTTGATAACGAAAACCTCACTTGAAGTAGGTCTTCTTTTTTTCTGTGCCCCTCCATCAAATGCAACCAGCTTATCAGATGCTGTACTCGTGCTTCTTGAAAATCTTTTGGTATCACGAGCAGGTGATGCAGGAGGTGTTGATGAATATGAAGGTGTTCTTGTAGGTGACGGAGCCGGAGCTGGAGCCGGTTTCGACTTTGGCTTAGGTTCCGTCTTCCTTCTGACAGGCTCTACATAGTCGTCCTCTTCATCTTCGTCTTCATCAAATATATAATCGTCATCCTCATCGTAATCTTCATCTTCATCATCACTGATTCTGAAAAAATCAAGAATGCCCTTTTTCTTTTTTGCCATTATTAAATCTCCAATCTTTAGATCTGTTCAGTTCTCTCACCAAAAATGGCAGTTCCGATTCTTACCATCGTAGCTCCCTCTTCTATAGCAACAGTATAATCATTTGTCATGCCCATTGAGAGAATTGACATATCAACATTATCTATGTTTTGTGATTTTATGTCAAGTAATAATTCATGCATACCTCTGAAGATTTCTCGGTTTTTTTCTGGATCATCAACATTAGGAGCAATGGTCATAAGACCCTTTATGTGAATATGTCTGAAGTTGGAACTGATTTCCTTTATAAGATCCGCAGCCTCTTCTTTAGATACACCATATTTACTTTCTTCTCCGGCATAATTGACTTCAATAAGAACATCAGGAAACAGATCTCTTTTTGCGGCTTCCTTTTCTATAACCTGAGCAAGCTTATATGAATCTACCGAATGAATAAGAACAGTCTTATTTATAATATATTTTACTTTATTTGTCTGTAAATGTCCTATCTGATGAAATCTTACAGGTACGGAAACCTCATCGAATTTCTTTTTAAGTTCCTGAGGTCTGTTTTCTCCAAAATCATTTACATCAGCCTTTATAAGGGTTTCAATATCCTCCAGAGGCTTAAGTTTACTTACGGCAATAAGAGTAACTTCCTTTGGATCACGTCCGCATGCCTTACAGGTCTCATCTATTTTTTCCCTGACTGCTCTATAATTCTCAACCAGATTCTCGCTCATTTTTAAACACCACCTTTTAATACAATGTCTGACTTTCTTCAACCTGAGCTGCATCAAGAACAACATTATCGAATTCCTTAAGATTGCCACCGTTATTAAGTATTGTGAATTCGTCCTGTGACTTTACAATCTCAACCTCTGTAAAATCAGCTATTCCGGCATTTGCCAGATATACACCTGTCAGATTATCTCTTGGTAGAGATAAAACAGGAGTCATATTTTTTTTATTTTTAGAATACAGCTGATCTGTATCCTTGAATGCATCTTTGTCAACATAGTAAAAATCTTCATCAGTTTTGTAGATGATCAGTTCCACATTCTGTTCGCCTGCGTCAGATGATGTAGCCTTATCATCTTCATATCTGAGTATATTTACAGTCTTAATAAATGCATCCTCTTCCTCAAGGATATAATCCTTCGGAATCTTGTATACTTCCTTCTCGAGAAGTGCTGAATTCGGAACTTTAAGACCATCTATCTTATTAAGGATAATCTCAATATTTAAGAACCGGTCATCAATATAATCAACCATATATTTATTAAGCGGAAGATCTAAAAGATAAAGATCATCCCCCTTAGGAATCAGATTGAAAGAGCTTTTCATTTCGTTAGGAGAACCATTTATAGTGAATCTGAGGCTTTCCTGCTCTTCTATAACCTTAGCCTGCTCTTTGGTTATCTTACAAACAATGTGCCAATTCTCATCAGCTACAAGCTTAAATGCTGTTGAACCGGAGTCAAGAATATCTCCTGATTTAAGTGCTGTTTTCTTATAGTTATTAGAATTAAAATCTTCTTCTGACAGAGTTTCCGGAGTCTTCTTCTCATATCCGTCTATATAATAAGTAATAACTCCGCTTTCAGATGCTTTTACAGTCTGAAGTGTAGAACTGAGAGATGCTCCTCCGTCATTTATCTTTTCCATCATAACCTGACTGGAAAGCTCCATTACCTTACTTTCTATCTCAGACTTAAAATTATAAAGATTTGAGAATTCCACATCAGAATAAGATGACTTATAGTTATCTATGGCATTTCTTATATATGCGTAATCAGAATCGGTAAAAAGCTCATTACCCTCATCACTTTCTCCTGCTTCTTTTATGGATGCGATCACATTTCCCGTCTCATCCACAGTACATACAGGAGTATTCTTCTTAACCTTATCTCCATCCCGGACAAAGTAAATGAGATAACCTGACTTTGAGGTTGTAACTTCATTCTCATTTCTGAGGGCTATCGCCGAACATTTAATATTATTATTAATATTACTGGAGCTGACTTTATATGTGGTTATGGGATCCTTAGAAATGGAAATAACTATACTTGCGATAACATATATAAATATGATCGAAAATATAATAAAGACAGAATTAAGTCTTGCAGCTCTGTTTAGTTTAATTACTTTTGCATTTTGGGGTTTTTTCATCATTATACCTGCTTACTAATTTGTAAGATTGAACATAATACTTATCTTTTTGTATAGGTCATCCTGGGATGTTCCATCAGCAACGAATAAAGTATATGATTTATTATCAATAAGAGTATTCATTGTAAGTACATTTCCTGCGGCTTTCGTAGTACCGGTCTTCCAGCTCTCTATGGTTATATTTGATGGAAGTGCATATCCACCGGAAAGGAACTGATTTGTAGGTGATATATCATCAGTCATTTCAACTCCCTGTGAATTTGTGTAGGAATATGAAAATGACTTATATGAATCTATCTCTCTGATGATTTCATATTTTTCCGCCTCCTGAAGGATCAGGTACATATCATAGGCAGTTATATAATGGTTATCATCATGAAGTCCGTGAGGATTAACAAAATGGGATCCTGTCGCTCCTATCTCATATGCCTTATCATTCATCATCTGACAGAACCCGTCTACATTTCCTCCAACAAGCTCTGCAAGAATAACAGCATAGTCATTATAGGATCTCATAAGAAGACCATAAAGAAGATTTCTGACTGAAATGGTACAGCCTGCATTCAGATCACTAACAAGAGCATTATCTTCTGTTATTGAAATATCATGACTCAGTGTTACATTATCATCAAGACTTATCTTACCTTCATATAAAGCATCACAGACAACTATTCCGGTCATAAGCTTGGTTGTACTGGCCGGATATATTCTTCTGAGGGCATTATATGCAACTATAGGCTCGTTGGTCTCATTATTGACAAGTAGTGCAGCATAACAATCATCATCAAACTGTTCCGGTGCTATATCCTCTCCTGCCTTAACAACAGCCTTCTCAGATTGATATCCTCCAAGCTTATAGGTCGGAAGATTCATACTTACATATACTTCATTTTTAGTATTTTCATTATAAGCATTATCAAAATTTACATTTTTAAACACAAAATAACCCATACTTCCGATTGCAATAAGTACCAGAAGCACGAAGTATGCTATAACCTTACTCATATTTTTTCCTTTTAGTGTTTATATAAAACTCTCCAGTCAAGATCTCCTCTTTCAAGAGCTTTGATAAGCAGCTCAGCAGTAGCAAGATTTGAAGCAAGAGGTATATTATAAATATCGCATAAAGTAGATATATTATGAAAATCATTATTATGTGGCTGACTGGATGTATTCTCTCTCAGGAATATAACCATATCCATCTGATTGCTTTCAATCTGTGTGGCTATCTGTTCTACTCCACCCAGATGTCCTGCAAGAAATTTATGAACTGTTATACCTGAAGCCTCTTCAACCAATCTGCCGGTTGTTGCAGTAGAATAAACATCATGGTTCATCAGTATTCCTCTGTAAGCAATACAGAAATTCTGCATGAGTTTCTTCTTTGGATCATGTGCTATTAACACAATATTCATCTGTATACCTCCCCATAATCTCCCAACAATTGAAGATTTTCAAGTTAATACTTACGCTTTTGCAAGCTGATGTTAAGAACTATTCCCAGTCCAAGAGCCGAACTGATAAGTGAAGTCAGTCCATAGCTGATAAATGGAAGCGGAATACCTGTGTTCGGAAGAAGCTTTGTTGCAACTCCGATATTAATAAAAGATTGAAAAGCTATCAAACACCCCATACCTGTAGCAAACAGCATGCCCGTATCATCTCTGGCATGTCTGCCCGCACGTATACATTGTAACACTATAATAAGAATAATTCCAATTATAATTACACTTCCGAAGAATCCAAATGATTCACCAACAGCTGAAAAAATGAAATCTGTCTGCTGCTCGGAAATAAGATTTGTTTTTGCTGTATTTGTAGTCTTACTGTCCTTCGAAAGACCTTTTCCGGTAAGCTGTCCGGAACCGATAGCCATAACGGAATTATCCTGCTGCATGGTCTCATCTTCATACTCCGAAGGATAGATAAATGACATTATACGCTTTACCTGATGTTCATATAAAAGCTTCTGATCATCTCTCTGGATATACCAGATAAACAGACTGAATAATGAAATCAGGATAAGTAATGATACACCGATTATCTTATATCTCAGTCCTGCCAGATAATATAAAGTCAGCAGTACAGCTGTAATACATATTACAGTCGAAAGATCCGGTTCCTTGAAAATAAGGAGAATCGGAATAAGCATGAAAATCGTAAATGAAATAATTCCGCCAAAGGAGTTAACTCTGTTCTTATCCATAAGCTTACTAAGAAATGCAGAAAAGAATAGAATACATAGAGTTTTCGCAAGCTCCGAAGGCTGGAATGTTATTCCGGCTATGGTAAACCATCTGGTTGCATTATTTACTGTAGAACCGGCAACCAGAACCAGAACAAGAAGTACATTTGTAAAAATATACATAGGAAAATACAGTCTCATGAAAATATGATAGTCTATCAGCGATACTACTATCATAATAACAACAGAAAGACCTACACCTACTGCCTGCTTAACGGTATAGTCGTCATTAACATTATCAATAACGAAGACTCCGAGAACCATAAGAGCTGTTACAAAAAATATCAATATGAAATTGTAATATCTGATATTATATTTTTTAAACATGACTCAGAATTACCTTTTCATTAATCATTTCAATAAATTAAGCTTAATCTGCGACATCACCCGCATCCTTAGAGAATGTGGCATCATTAAGAGCTTCCTTATCATACATATATGCATATATAAATCCGGAAAGATCCGCAGCATTACCAGAGGAATAACCATTTGGTATAACCACAGTTACCGAAACCTCGGGAGCTGTATACGGTGCATAGGATATAAACAGAGCATGTGCAGGTCTGTCTTCACCCTCCTGCGCTGTTCCGGTTTTTCCTGCCACCTCAACATTTATGGAATTCAGCAGCTTATTAGACTGCAGATCGTCGGTAACAACCATTCTCATACCGGTATGGATCTGATTCCACAAGGAACTGTCTATATTAACCTGCGATGCAATAGTATGATTCGACGTTCGGACCACATTTCCTTCATAATCCGTTATCTTGTTCATCAGAGACAGATTATAACAGGTTCCTCCGTTGGCTATGGTCGAAACATATCTGGAAAGCTGAACCGGGGCATAAGCATGAGTACCCTGACCGATGGCACTTACAACCGCATCATTATCAGAGAAATGTGGCTCTATCTCTTCTATTTCTATTCCCGATTTTTCGGTAAGACCAAACATACCACCATATTTCTTAAGACTGGCAAGTCCTTCATCATCTATGTACTTACCTGATCTTGTGGCAAGTCTGTAACCTACTGTAAAGAAGAAATAGTTACATGATATATCAAGCGCCGTAGGAATGTTAATGGAACCATGTGTCATATGATAATCTCTGTAGATCCAGCATTTAGGTTTTGTATAAACATCCTCGAAAACTCCCAGGTCAGTAATATATTCATCTAATCCGAGAACATTCTCCGAAACACCTGTAATGGCAGAAATCGGTTTAAATGTAGAACCGGGAGCTGTTCTCATCATGGTTGCTCTGTTATACAGAGGATTTGTGTTATCGTGTAAAAGAGTATCATAATAATCTGCATCAACATAGTTGGTAAGATAATTATTATCATAGCTTGGATAACTGACCATAGCCCTGACTTCACCGGTGTTTACATCAGTAACCACTACTGCTCCTGAACAAGGAGTAAGAGCCAGCATAGCAGGAGTTATCTCCAGAGATGTAAGCTTAGCGATAATAAAGTTATACGGGCTGATAATACCGCTTGTGAAAGCAGAATAATCAGCATCACTGTCTTTGTTCAGAACACCCTGATCATATAACAGATATATAACATCATGACCGGAAATGGTTCCTTCCCTGATCATATTTCTGATAACTCTGTTATTGAAATCCTCGTCATCCTGAAGATAATCAATAATATAGTCAATGAGCATTTCATATATTTCATCGGAATCATAATATTTGTTTTCTTCCTGAATAGATGTAGTATCTATGGCCTCAACATCGATAAGATATCTGAGAAATGTCTGAAGCGTTGACTGGTCGGTAGTATATTCTATAAATTCTTTTGAATTCTGATTAACTGAACCTATATCATATATTCCGTTCTTACTAAGCATCTCACAAATGTATTCACAGTAATCCCTGTATTCGGAATCCAGATTTTTTAGCTCAACAGGATTATCAGTAAGAATGCCCTTAACAGTTTCAAGAGTAGTTGCCTGTCTAGTTGTAAATGTACTGTATACACTCTTTTCAAGATCTGAAGCACCGCTTTTCTTCATTTCGGAAATCTTGATAAGGTTATTACTGAAAAATGAAGCATAAACATCTGTTATGGGAATGATCTTCTGTGGATTATCCTCAGATGCGTATGCGATATTATTTATTTTAGAAATAAGTATAGAAGCTATCTCCTTTTCAAGCATGTCATAGCAGTATTTCTGAAGATCTGTATCTATAGTAAGATAAATGTCATTTCCTGCAACGGAAGGTGTGTCCTTAGTAACCTCAAGAACCTTACCCAGGTTATCAACATAAAGCGTCTGCTCACCGTCAGTTCCGTGAAGATCAGTTTCATAAACCTTTTCTATACCGGCCTTACCTACAACATCTCTGTTATCATATTTCTTTTCACCCAGCTGTTCATTTAGTGTATCTATATCATCCTGAGATGCTTTTCCTACATATCCGATAATATGAGAATAATATTTTGATTCATTATATATCCTGCTGGATTCCACCATGATATCCATTCCCAGAAGATTGTCCTTATTTTCTGTAATGGCAGCACGGCTTTTATCAGAAATATTATGCGCTATCTCAACGGGAACATACTGCTGGAAACGATTCAGCCAAAGATTATATCTTGTTGCAAGTATCTTCATGGAAGTATCTTCGTCGTATTCTTTTCCGATTTCAAAAAGCTCCTTCAGATAATCAACAGTCTGCTCAGGTGTTGAAGAAAGCTGTTCCTCCGTAAGATCATCCACCTTATCGGCAGCATAAACATCCTTAAGGAAATTTTTAAGTACATTTCCTTCAACATTATAGGAATATCTTCCGCCCTTATAGTCTATTCTGAAACTTGAATCTATGTCATCTCCATTTGCCTTCAGAATATTAAGGGTATTATTAATGATTCTGTTCTTAAGCTTATTCTCTGACAGATTCATCTTTTTTGCTTCATCAGGAAGTGCTGTACTATTTCCGAAGGTAAGAGTATATGAGATCTCATTGTAGGCAAGAAGCTTACCGTTTACATCATATATATTACCTCTGATGGAATTTACGGTGAGAATCTTTTCCGATTTATATTCAAAGCTGTTGGAATACTGTTCTCCCTGTTCTATCTGTAAGGTAAACAAACGATTGATAAGAAGCGCAAAAAGAAGAAGTATTACCAATGTTACAGGAAATACTCTGCTTTTCAGATATTCAAAAGTGATTTCTTTAAGGGAAATAAAAAGATCCTTAAACCACCTCATTTTCTCCGTCCTTCTTCTTAATATATTTATTCAGCCAGACATAAAATCTGTATATGATTATTGTCGCGATTATAGTTGCAAATACCTGGGGAACCATTATATTAACTACGTAATATAAAAGGTCCGTTCTGTTTCTGAGCAGAAATGCGGCGACATAAACGATAAAGTTAAAGAAAAATTCATCAACAGTGATGATGATGACAGGCATCATAACATCTTCCATAAGAAACTCCTTATGGAAGGCGCCGTCAAGATATCCTATTATCATAAACAGAAACATATACGGTCCGATGAGAGTACCAAAAAAGACATCATACAAGAAACCGCAAAAGAAACCGGTAAGCATACCCTCTTTTCTTCCACGCATTATACCAAACGACATAGTCAGAATAAGCAGCAGATTCGGTGCAAATCCTTTGGCACTGTGAAACGAAAAAAGTGTGCTTTGTATAAGAAATGATATGATAATAAGTACAAATATTACAATTGCTCTACGCATTAATAATTCACTTCCTGTTTTCTATCGAGAATAACAAGTACATCCTTTATATCTGAGAAATCAACTGTAAGTGTTATGTGCGCTGTCTGAGTAAGATTATTAGTATCCTGCTCTACACTGGAAACATACCCTATGGTTATACCATAAAGATATCTGTCCGAAACGCTGGAAGTAATAACCTTATCTCCCACGCTTACAACAGCATTTTTATCGATATCTGTTGCCACTAGATAACCGTCATCCATAGTCTGAAGACTTCCCTGAACTGTGCATATATAACCTGCTGTACCTATTTCAGCCGTAACATTTGCTCTGTCATCAATAATTGCCCTGACCTTTGAATAGTCATCATAGGATTCAACTATTATTCCGAGAAGACCTTCATCACAGATAACATTACAGCCCTCATATATTCCGTCATTCATTCCTTTATCAATATAGAACTCATTAAACCATCCGGATGAATTCACGGAAAAAATACGTGCAACAGTTTTATTGTAATCAGGATATAATTCATCCAGATCATAAAGATCTCTCAGATCCTGAAGCTCTGCAAGCTCTGCTTCCTGCTTACCAAGTTCATTCTGATAATTGGTAACCTCGTTTTTAAGCTGTTCATTTTCTTCCTTAAGCTTTTTTACATCACCAAAAACCTGAACCTTGTCATCAAACCAGTTTCCTACATCACTTACGCCCTCCTGCATAGGTGTAATGAACCTGCCGGTCAGATCCCGAAGTGGTTTTATGAGACCCGGAAAAAAGGTTGAAATAAGCGTAAGAACTATGCATATCACTGATAATGCTATCAGCAGATATTTTGGACTTATATCTTTTTTATAATCTTTCATATCAATCCTCTCGAGGCAAGACTTATATATACACCATCACCGATGATAATGTGATCCAGAAGCTGTATATTCAGATTATCTCCCAGATCCTTGATTTTCTTAGAAACAACTATATCCATTTCACTTGGGCTGGGATCTCCGGATGGATGATTATGAACGAGTATGATTCCCGTAGCATCAGCCTTTAATGCTTCGATAAAAAGCTCTCTTGCGGAAAGTACACTTCTGTCTATACTTCCTTCAGAAAGAAGCACCCTATGGATATATTCATTACCGGCAGAAAGAAAAATGGCATATACTCTTTCTTTAGTAAGAAATCTTACCTGTTCCATAAAATAATCCGCAACAGTCTCAGAACAATCAAAACGTATCCGTTCCTTTTTATGTTCAGAAGACATTCTGCGGGATATTTCTGTTAGTGCCATTATCTGGCTGGCCTTGGACAGCCCCACACCCGGTATGGACATAAGATCATTAAGATGCCTGTAATTCAGTCCGAAAAGACCTTTATGTATCGGATGATCGTTTAGTATTTCCTGTGCCAGATTGATAACACTTTTTTCTCTGGTTCCGGTTCTGAGGATTATAGCAAGAAGTTCTGCATCAGATAGTCTCTCAGCCCCGTATTCTCTTAGTTTTTCCACCGGCTTCTCAGAGTCGGCCATATCAGCTATTCTTGTACTGTACATTAAACCTCCGTTCTGAATCTTTAGAAGCGTGGGAAGTTCATTTATAAAAGTACATAGATAAAGTTATGTTACCATACTATAAGATTTTTTTCTACTATTTTCTGTAATGACATCATGATTCCGAATTTTGCATGAGGATATGTGAGTCCCCCCTGAAAATATACTGCATATGGCTCTTTTATAGGGGCATCAGCTGAAAGCTCAATGGATGCTCCCGAGACAAATGCACCTGCTGCCATTATAACCTCACAGTCATAACCGGGCATAGCCCATGGAACCGGCTTTACATAGCTGTCAACAGGAGCTGCGGCTTGAATTCCTTCGCAAAATGCTTCTATAAGCTCAGAATTTCCGAGAACTACAGATTCTATAATGTCATATCTTTCTTCATTACTGTCGGGAATTGCTTTAAATCCCAGTCCTTCATATACATTTGCGGCAAAAATGGCACCTTTAAGTGCGGCAGCCGTAACTACAGGAGCAAGGAAAAGTCCCTGGGCAAGCTGAGCTGTAATACCAAGGGAAGCTCCTACTTCTTTTCCGATACCGGGAGTAATAAGTCTGGCTGCAGCATTTTCAACGCACTCATGAGTTCCGCATATATATCCACCTATAGGTGCAATACCACCACCGATATTCTTTATCAGAGAGCCAACAACCATATCGGCACCTACATCAGATGGCTCTATGGTTTCCACAAATTCACCATAACAGTTGTCCACCATGATAATAATTTCTTTAAAATCAGTGTTACTGTTTTCTTTTCGTCTCTCTTCTTCTATCTTTCTAATAAAAGAAATAACCTCACCTATAGCCTCTACTGAAAGGGAAGGTCTTGTATCATAGCCCTTTGAACGCTGTATCTCTATAATCCTTGTTTTATCATTTATAGCATTTTTTATACCTTCAAAGTCCCATGATCCGTCATCCAGTAGATCAACCTGGGAATATGTTATTCCATACTCGGCAAGACTTCCTTTTTCGGGACGAACTCCTATAACACCCTGCAATGTATCATAAACCGCCCCTGCCACGGAAAGAATCTCATCTCCCGGACGAAGGTTTCCTGCAAGTGCTATTGTAAGTGCATGAGTTCCGCAGGTTATCTGCTGCCTAACAAGTGCATCCTCTGTATGAAATATTTCAGCATAAATTTTTTCAAGGGTATCACGACCGGAATCATTATAGCCGTAACCTGTTGTTCCCTTCAGATGTTCTTCGGCAAGGCGACATTTTGCCATAGCCTGCTGAACCTTAAGCTGATTTATCTCAGCTATCCTGTCTATTTCATCAAATCTGTCCTTAAGCTTACTTTCTATTTCGGAACAATAATCATATACTTTTTCTGAAATACCGCATTTATTATAATATTCTTTTAATTCATTCATTGCATTTTACCGTTATATTTCTTTTAAAATAGTTTCTAAAATCCTGTCATCGGTTTCATCACCGCTGAGTCTATAATCATCTGAAAATGAATCTTTATCCAGCCATATAACATCCTTTTCACGTCTGAACCATGTAAGCTGTCTTTTTGCAAAATGTCTGGTGTTAAGCTTAATCTTTTCAAATGCCTTTTCAATAATATCATCTTCGTCAAATGGCACTCCTTCATTTTTCAGGCTGTCTATTTCATCCAATGCCTCATATATTTCTTTATAGCCTATAGCCTGCATAGATGTGAGCCCGGAGCCGTACCCCATATCCCGAAGTCTTTTTACCTCTTCAAGAACACCCTGCTTTCTCATGATATCAACTCTTTTGTTAATACGTTCATATAGCCTGTCCCGGTTCATTGTAAGAACATAGTACCTGCTGTCAAAAACAGATTCCTTCTGCCTTTCACTCATATTATGCTGAGATATGGGTATTCCGTGAAGGTGATGGAATTCAAGTGCTCTTATCACTCTTCTTATATTATTCTTATGTATTATCTTTGCGGACTCCGGATCCACCTCACAAAGCTCACTGTAAAGCTTATCAATATCTCCGGTTTTTTCCACATATTCCTCAAGTGATCTGCGATATTCCCTGTCAGAATCATCTTCGCTGTTTGGTCCGTCAAATGAAATATCATATAGCAGTGCCTGTATATAAAAGCCTGTTCCGCCCACAACTATGGGAGTACGGCCTCTGCTATATATTTCTTCTACAGCCTTTTTTGCTTCCTTTTGAAATACAGTTACGTCAAATGGAAAATCCGGTTCAAACATATCTATCAGATAATGCTTTACTCCCTGCATTTCCTCCTGAGTAACCTTTGCACTTCCGATATCAAGCCCCTTATATACCTGAGCTGAATCGGCAGATATTATTTCTCCGTCTACTGCTTTGGCAAGCTTTATGGAAAGATCGGTCTTTCCCACAGCTGTAGGTCCTGTCAGAATAATAAGTTTGTTATTTTTATCAATCATTTTTTATTCAACTATTCTTTTAAATTTTTTGTCCAGTTCATCCTTTGTCATTTTGATCAGAGTCGGTCTTCCATGAGGACATGTATAAGGATTATCAAGCTTCATAAGCTTCTCAATAAGCTCCCTTACCTCAAGCTCTGATATCTTCTGATTCCCCTTGATTGCAGCCTTGCATCCCATGGTGGCCAGTTTTCTTACAAATATATCCTCTGTAAGCCCGGTCACTTCATCTGCAAGATAAGCAACTATCTCAGAGAAAACCTCTTTACCGTCAAGTCCTATAAGATTTGCGGGAAGGGCTGATATCTTTACATCATTTCCGCCGTAGTCTTCTATTTCAAATCCATATTCCTTCAGATAGTCCACATGTTCCATGGCAGCCTGTTTTTCTCTGCCGGAAAGATTGACTATTATAGCAGGAAATACGTTTTGTGAATGTATCTTTCTTTCCTTAAACTCTTTCAGAAATGTTTCGTAATTAACCTTCTCATGGGCAGCATGTTGATCCATAAGATACATCACTCCGTCATATTCCGTGATCCAGTAGGTATCAAAGACCTGACCGATGATCTTATGATGTCCCTTTGCTTCTTCGGAAAGATACCTGGTCTCAGTCATTTCTTCCTGTTCATACTTAACTGATTTTACTTCCTGCTCAGACCTGACATCTTGTACTTCCTGCTCACTCTTTTCTGCCTCGATGGAATTTCCGAGCTTATCACGATAATCCTTGGGAAGTAGGCTTTCAAGGATAGAAAAGCTGTTTCCTTTGGACTTCGGTTTTTCCGGACTAACATAAGTAGATGATGATGCTTTGTAAGGGCGTCTTTCCTCTGCTACCACATCATTTTTAATAGTAACCTTTGTTGATGAACCTGCATTATCTGAAGATAAATTATCATTATTAATCTTCACCTGATTAACCTCAGTCTTCGGAGTTTCCTTTTCCGGTTTCCTGACAGGTTCATATATCTTCTGTGTTGGTTTATAATCCACCTCAGCATCCGGAATCATTTCCTTTTCTTCAAGGGCATCCTTTACTGCGTGATATATAGCATGGAACAATGCTTTTTCATCATCAAATCTGAATTCCCTTTTAGCCGGATGTACATTTACATCCACCATATAGGTGGGAACTTCAATAAACAGAGCCGTATAGGGAAACTTATGCTGCATTATATAGGTTTTATAAGCCTCCTCGATAGCCCTGTTAACCACTGGACTTTTTATATATCTTTTATTAACGAAATAATTTTCAAAGCTCCTGTTTCCTTTTGCGAGAAATGGTTTCCCCACATATCCCGTTACTTTTATATTCTCATCTGAATAGTTAACCTCCAGAAGGGATTTGGTAATATCTCTTCCGTAAAGGCTGTAAATGGTTTCCTTCAGACGTCCGTCCCCCTGTGTATCGATAATTATCTTTCCATTTGAGATAAGTTTGATGGCAACATCAGGATTAGCAAGGGCTATATGTGACATCAAGTCATTTATATAAGAGCCTTCTGTCATATTTGTCTTAAGAAACTTAAGCCTTGCAGGTGTATTGAAAAATATATTTCTGGAAATAATCGTTGTGCCGTCAGGAGCTCCTACCTCTTTATACTCTATTTCCTTACCACCGTGAATCTCATATCTGATACCCGACATGGCCTCATGGGTTTTCGTGATCATCTCCACCTTGGATACAGCTGCTATGGTGGATAAAGCTTCACCTCTGAAACCCAGGGAAGAAATATTAAGAAGGTCGTCTACATTATCAAGCTTGCTTGTAGCATGACTGAGATAAGCCTTTCGTACGTCCTCCTCTGCTATACCACTGCCGTTGTCCGTAACACGTATCATAGTAGTTCCACCATCGGTTATTTCGACAGTAACACGGGATGCGCCTGCGTCTATGGAGTTTTCAACCAGTTCCTTAACAACTGATGCGGGACGTTCGATGACTTCGCCTGCGGCTATCTTATCAATTGTATGTTGGTCAAGTACCTTTATCATATCCTCATTAATTCCCTTTTATATATTTATTCTAATACTCTATTCTTATTCTTAATCTAATTCTCTATTTATATTTAATATAATTTATCAGCTGAAATCATCTTAAATATTTTACTATCT
>CACZLA010000040.1 GCA_902781895.1 uncultured Lachnospiraceae bacterium | reverse complement strand
AATGTAACCAGCACACCTATTTGAAATAACAGCTTTCTTTTCTTCATCTACCCCTACCCGTTATATTTGATGCAAAGCATTGTCAGATCGTCAAACTGCTCTGCCTCTCCCACAAACTCATCTACAGAAGACTTTACTATAGCCAAAAGCTCCTCCGGAGACGCAGAAGACTTTTTATTCAAAGCCTCCAGCATTCTTTTATCCGTATACATCTCTACTTTACTGTTTGTTGCCTCGGGAACACCATCAGTATATACAAATACTATATTTCCCTTTGAGAGATGGATTTCCTGATCCGTATACTTTACACCGGACATACCACCGACAACAAAGCCATGCTTATCCTTAAACAGCTCAAAGCTTCCGGTTGTATTAACTGCCGGATATTCATGTCCTGCATTTGATGTAGTCAGAACACCTGTATTTTTATCAAGTATTCCCAGCCATATCGTAACAAACATATCCATGATATTTCTGTTTACAAGTTCCTCATTTACCTTTGTGATAATCTCTGACGGTTTACATCCGGAAACAGAATAATTTCTTATAGATGTCATGGCTGCCATCATAAACAGGGCGGCAGGCATTCCCTTACCCGATACATCGGCAATGACAAAAACCGTATGAGCATCATCAATATCAAAAACATCATAAAAGTCACCGCCTACCTCCTTTGCAGGCGTCATTGATGCATACACTTCATAATATGAGCTTTTCGGAAAATCTTTAATCAGAGAATCCCCCTGAATGGTAGCTGCCATATCCAGTTCCGTCTTTACTTTAGCAGTTGCTTTGGCAAGCTCAATATTCTCCTCATTATATCTGTCAATCTCCTTTGACAGCTCCTTAACATTATCCGCAAATTGCCCAATCTCATTCTTTGATCTTATTCCCGAAAGCATTCTTTCAACATCATCACTGTTCTTGGTGATCTTATACTGATCAAGTGCTTCCTTTGTTTCTCTAAGTGGTCTCACCGCCATAATATATAAGCACATAAGAACTACACCGGCCAGAAGAAAAAGACCGATGAGAATATCAGTTATAAGCTTATATTTAGAAGAATCAAGGATTGTCGAATATGCATCAGACCAGTCATACTCTGCACAAAGAACACCCAGGAACTCATTTTTATAATCATATATGGGAATATAACCCGAATAATAAGCTTTTCCATTAATATAATTTATGGAATCAGCAAAAAAAATCTCATTATCTTTTTTATTTACCAGATCTGATTCGTCTCTTTGTTCCCCCAGATCAAAGGGAACCACATCTGCAAACTTATATTTTGTCTCTGACTCTGCGTCAGTTATACTCTGATTTTCCTCAGAATCAGAACCATTCCATATGGTATCATCACTGTTTCTATCTGCACCAATAACAAAAGCAAATCCATCCCCCACAGGATACAGGATATATACATTATAATAATTTCTGGATTTCATATAATAATAAAAATCTGAAGACAGAGAATTTTTGATATTTTTGGCTATGGCGAGCTTCTGAGAATCATTCATTGTCCTGAATGTTTCCTCATCCTTCCGGGCATCACCCAAATAAGACTCAAACAGTACAGCCAGTTCATCATCATTTATATCTTCGGATACCTTGTCCTGATTATTAACCCAGTATTCCTCAACGTCCAAAAACAGATGATCCTTCAGCTTGTTCCTGAAATATAACAGATCTGATGAGATCATTTCATTTTCAGCTTCCAGATAAACCTCTGTGCTCTTTTTGAAAATATACTTTTCGGCAACTATCATCAGCAGAACAAAAACAAAGGATACGACAGTGCCTATCTGTAATAGTAGTTTCCTTTTCCTCATTTCAAATCCTTTATCATTACTAAAAATATGCCAGCGGAAAAACACCACTGGCATATAATTCTCTCGTTTATTTATCTCAGCTCTGATATTCCGCCGGCTGATACGAGACCATCAAGCTTTATTCCTGCCTGGCAGAATGGGCAATCATGCGAACTGTACGAAGAATAGCCCTCAATATCTTTCATATGGAATATGGAATGTATATTATAATCTCCAACTGTATCAACTGCTGAGAAAATAGCAGAAATACCGGCTATTGAACCACCATAGTAATTTATACATTCAATGGCCTGCTCTGTTGTATGACCTGTTGTCGCTGTAGCAAGAAGCAGAAGCACATGTCTGTTATTGATCATCGGAATAACGTTATCCCTGAAGGTTAACTGTCCCATGGAGTTAATCTCAGGAGTTATTACATACATTGTTCCATGCTGGTTCATGGACATTATACCTGACTCAGTAAGTGCATCTGCAAGATATGCACCAACCACATCAGTTCCATCCATACAAACTATGGTATCAACTATGGTCGTTGCTATATATTCATGACTCATGGACTTTGCAACAGCCTTCGCTTCACTGGCTCTGGCCTTTAGGGTTGTCAGATCTATATAATAATTTATATGCGATGATGTTGTTGCAAAATGACCTTGTGAAACCTTAAGGTTTATAAGGTTATTGTATGGTGAATTTATCTTAAAAGTTTCCATATTTTATTCCCCCTCTGTTTTATATCATAATAAACTTTTTACCTTTATCCATTATACTTATTAATCACTTCTAATACAAGCTTTTATGCCTTATATCAGCCTCTTTTTTTAGCCTTTATCACGATTGTTGAAGCAAGCCCGATCATACTTATCATCACAGACAAAACCATGGCAATGATTCTTCTGGGATTTATATTAGTTTTCTTATACATAAACGCTCCTGTCTTCTTTCTTTTTTATCATTTTACCAGGAGATTTCCTTCGCTGAAAGCGGATTTATATTTGTCTTTATACTTGAAATCTTTCCACCCCTCAGCTTTACAACTCTGTTGGCCATCTTTGCTATCTCCACATTGTGAGTAACCATTACAATGGTGGTTCCGCAGGTTTTAATAACATTTTCAAGAACCACAAGAACCTCCTGTCCTGTTTTAAAATCAAGTGCCGCAGTAGGCTCGTCAGCAAGTATTATCTTGGGATTTTTTACTATGGCTCTTGCTATGGAAACCCTCTGCTGCTGTCCTCCGGACAGCTTCGACGGATAATTATTGGATCGTTCTGCCAGTCCAACCAGCTCTATAGCCTCCTTCGGGTCCATAGGATCATCACTTATATCCGCAATAAACTCTACATTTTCCTTTGCCGTAAGATTCGGCATCAGATTGTAGGCCTGAAAGATAAATCCCACATAATGTCTTCTGTAATCAGTAAGCTCCTGCTCACTGGGATGAGAGAAGTCCTCGCCTTCTATGAAAAGCTGGCCGGATGTAAGCCCGTCCATTCCTCCGATGATATTCATCATCGTTGTTTTTCCGCAGCCTGACTCTCCCAGTACGACTACAAATTCATTCTTATAGATATCAAGATTGATTCCATTTAATACCTTTATGGTCTGATCTCCCGACTCGAATTCACGCCTTACATCTCTGAGGGAAACCATAACCTCTTTTTCTTCGGGTACGTCCAGTGCAAATCCTTTTTCCTCTATAGTCATGGCTGCAACTGCCGCCATCTGTTCGCAGAGAGCCATGTCTGTATCACTGTACTTTTTCCCGTCACGTCTGTTGATTATGTGTATACAGCCAAAGGTATTATCCAGATTCTTAAGGGGAACACATATAAGACTCTCCGTCTTCATCCCCAGATCATCAAATATATTTCCCACATATCGCGGATCGTTCATAGTATCACTGATGATAACCGACTGCTCCGTCTGGGTTACTACTCCTTCTATACCGACGCCGTTTTCCACTGCAACATTCGACAGATCAACAGGACCTATATGAAATACAGGATGAAGTATATTTTTATTCTTATCCAGCATCCATATTGCCCCGGCTTCACTGTCCATCTCCTCAACAACCGCCTCGAGAGAACCGGAAAGAGCCTCATCGATACTATCTACCTGAAGAAGCTTGGTCATTATATTCCATAAAGCTTTTCTGTATTTTTCGTCCTTAACCATAGTAATCCTCTGTTTCTTATCACTTTACATTTGATATATCCGTCATCTGCATCTTCTTTACCTTTCTCAGTGCAAGACTGTTTATCACAACTGAGAAAAGGATAGTTACAAGAGCCGACATCAGCCACGCCTTCAGGTTTATTCCGCTGTACAGCTGAAGATGCGGTTTTTCGAAGGATTTAATTATTGAAGTTCCGAGAAGGGATCCCCCAAGCAATCCGACTATTATTCCCAGAATGGTTGTAATGATCGACTCTCTGAGTATATATGTTCTGACTTCACCGAGAGAATAACCGTTTATTCTCATAACCAGTATCTCCAGTTTTTTCTGGACAATATACATAAATGTCAGATTTGAAATGATGATCGCAGCCATAAGAACCGCTCCGGCAAGTATCAGTATCAGAAGAGCATTCAGGGATTTAAAATATGACGAAAATTCCTTTCTGTCCTCATCACTGGCCTGAATCTTGTGTATAGCCGGGCACTCCTGAAGCTTTTCCTTAAGTTCATCATTATCATCACCGGAGAATTTGAGCATACATTTATTAAACTGCGGATCTTCCGAGAAAACTGACTTGTAATAATCAGTATCCATATAAAGCTTCTGACCTATATAGTTCTCATAGAATCCGGCAACAGTAACCTGCCCCTCTTCTCCGCTTTTGCTGAGTATGGTGATCTCATCACCCACTTTTATATTATAGGAATCTGCATATCCTGATTTAAGGTAGACTCCCTCTTTTCCCAGCTCTACCGTCTTATGATCCGCAGGAGACGTAAAATCGTAAAAATCCTGAACCGTCGCAGTATCTGTGACTACAGTTTCAACTATCTCACTTCCGCCTGCAGTCTTAAACATGCCATAATACGACATACAGTCTGCATACTGTGCACCATATTTTTTATAAATATCTTCGGCATCCTTTATATCTGACGCCTCATCATCATTATATTCTATATCCAGATCGTATCTGAGCCTGTCATCATATTCTATGGTCTCTGTTTTTGAAAAATCATATTTCATTGTAAATCCGATATTTACAAGTGCCGTACATCCTGCTATTCCGGCCATGGTAACTATGACTCTCAGTTTATCGGTTATAATATTTCTGAATATAAGCCTCTGAAAGAGAGGGAATATATGACGGTCGCTTCCATTTCCCTTTACTCCCTTAGGACTGCTATCCCGAAGCAGTTCAACTGCCGGCTTCCTCAGAAGAGAAACAGTAGCAAATACAACCGCGGCAATGGTGATCAGCATTCCCACCGCAAATACGATGATCATTACACTGTAGACCGGTTTTGCAGCCGGGGCTGCTATAACATAATTTTTTACAAATACCGAAAGAGCAAACTTTTCAAATCCAAAGCTCACCAGGGTTCCCAGCAGATAACCCACCAAAAGTCCCGTTACGCCAAACAGCATATACTTCAAAAGAATCTCACGCACATAGAATCCAAAAGCTTTAGTGGTTCCCACCAGCTTATGCTGCTCACTTATGATCCTGGCAATAGTGGCATAAATGATCAGTGATGCAAGGACAACGAAAAGAATCGTAAAATTGTTTCCCAGATTCTGTAGGCTGTCTACTGTCATTCCCATATGCTTATAGCCCACATTTGCCTCTACACCTGAAACTATCCATTCACATTTCTTTAATTCCTCCAGCTGGCTCTTCATTGAGTCCAGAGTACTACACCCGTCCTCATACATAGAAAGGCCATCCTGATACTTCTGCTTATTCTTCTTAAACTCTTCCTCAGAGTCCGCAAGCTTTTTCAGCCCCTCATCATATTTGGCTGAATTTGTATCATAGGCTTTGCTGCCTGTATCGTACTCTTTAAGGCCTGCCAGATATTCACGGTTTTTCTTATCCCACTCATTTTTATAAGTGATATATTTATTATAACCCGCCTCGTATTCACTATAGGCACTGTTATACGCCGCTTCACCCGCATCATACTCAGCCTTCTGAGTATTCCATGACGATCTTGCTTCTTTTACCTTTTCTTCCGCGGCTTTATATTCTTCACTTTTTTTATCATATTCAACGCAACCGGAATTATATTCATCCAGTGATTCAAGATAAGTCTGTCGTCCGGTATTCCATTCACGCAGCTTATCCCTGTAGCTGTTAACCTTTTCTCTCCAGGCAGCTCTGTCAGCTCCTATAGTATCCAAAAAATCCTGAACAGCCTTTTCGATCTCCTCGTATTTTTCTCTGTCATAATACTGAGACAGATTCAGCGCGGTCATAACCTTTTCAATAACCGTACCCACATCATCATTCAAGAGATCGATCTTTATACTATCTGTCAGATAAAAATCACTAATATTTACATTTCTTAAATCTATATCCGTTATCTCGGAGCTCCAGTTTATATCTACGGATATACCGGCAATTTCCATTACCCTGTTTATGATTCCTTTTACCCGGTTTCTTGCTCCGGTCTTCCAGTTTTCAACCTCCATGAAGGAATCATCCAGGGTTTTCTCTCCTTCATCCAGCTTTGCTTTCGCATCACTGAGCTTTGCTTCACCGTCTTTCAGCTCCGCAGCTGCCGCTTCCAGCTTTGCTTCATTTTCGGAAATCTCTCTGTCATAAGTATCCAGTTTATTTTTGGCATCATCAAGAAGTGCTCTTTTCTGATCCAGTTCGACCTTTGACGTATCAAGCAATTTCTTTGAAGCATCAAGAGTGGCTTTACTTTTATCCAGCTCGGTTTTTGCAGTATCCAGCTTCTTTTTTCCATCTCCCAGCTGTTTTTTCAGATCATCCAGTTCCTTTGAGGCTTTCTCAAGATCATTATTACCCTTTTTGATCTTTTCTTCAGCATCAGTAAGGGATGCATTTGAGGCATCCAGCTTATCCTTTACATCATTAAGTGTTTTTTCATTCTTATCAATCTCAGACTGATAATAGTCTCTTATCTCTGCGTCCCTTAATGCAGTATGCTCTGATGCAAGATTTTCAATCTCTTTCTTTACCGAGTTTACCTTAGCCTCATAATCTTCAGAGAAATAGTTCCCATCCCCTCTGTCCTTTATCCTGATATAGGCTCTCATGTAACAGCCTCTGAGCTTCTCAGTATCAAAGGATGAGTCATTCATGATAATATATGAGTTCTCATTTACGGAAGGTTTTATATGAAGGGGAGTTTTGAATATTCCCGTTATAACGAAGCTGCTTTCCTTAAGATAGGATGCCGTACCTCCGTCATTACCGGTAATATTTATTTTATCTCCGATCTTATACTTAAGAGACTCTGCAAGTCTGTCCTCGATCATGCATTCATTTTCCGATTCCGGTCTGCTTCCCTCTATCTCATAGGGAACACAAACATCTCCGGTATCTGAAATAATATTTACATTTTCCTGTTCATCCTTATTTTCACAGCTTCCGTTTGTATAATAAAAAGGAACAACCGATTCCACAGATTCAAGGCCTCTGAACGCCTCTATATCAGAGTCGTTCAAAAGCAGTGTTGAAAACACCTCTATGTCATAGAAGTTTGAATCTTTATAGAAATCACTTGCTCCATTTTCCAGATTTACAGACGCAGATGAAACACCCATATACGTAGCAATGCTAAGCATGGAAATTAACAGTATCGATATGTACGATACAAAATTCTTTTTTATATTTCTTATTGCATCTTTTATCTGTGATTTTGTCATTCAGTTTCCCCCGAAGCCTTCAGATAATACCAAAACATCTTGGCAGGAAGCCCGCTGCAAAATGTACTATGGTCAGACAATAAATACATTTATACTTATTATACAAAACACCTGTCAGCATACAATATAAAGCGGTTCCGAACATCATATACCATGGATAAGCCATATGAAGTGATGCAAAGAAAAATGCGACCAGATATAAGGAATAATTTTTAGTACTGCTGTCCTCCAGTTTTTTCAGGTTATCCTGAATAACAAGCCTAATAAAGCATTCCTGAAGAAAACTGTTTATAGGATAAAACCATCTGGTGTGGTATGTGAAATACCATCCGAAGAAAGGTCTTTCGGCAACTTCGGAATTAAACTGCTGATAAACCAGTCTCACTGCTATAAGCCCCACAACGATGACCACTACCAGTAATGCCGATATCTTAAGTTCCTTTATGGTGGAAGCTGATATCTTAAGGGGCGAAAAATCTATCTTTATCATTTTCAATTTAAGGAAAAGGATAGTTACGATCAATACTATTCCGATAAGAGTTTTAGTTGAGATATAAGCATTATCAAAATTGGAATTCTCTTTGGTAAAATACTCAACGACTCTTACATTAAGCACCTGAAGCGATACTATCAGCATACAATAGCCGACAACTCCCAGAACAATCCTGCTGCTTAATGTTCCTTCTTTTTCCTCTGACTTATCACTACCTTGTATTATATCATTATTTGTATCTGTTTTCTGCATTTTTGTGTTATCCAATACTTCTTCACCCAATCCATAATATATCTTTATTTATTGAATCTTTTTAAATCTTCTTTTGCCATCAGTATCAGAAGCACATTCTCTTCTTTAAGCGGTTCCTTCGGATCTACAAATGATTTAAGCTCGCCACCTTCTCTTATGGCCACTACATTTGCTCGATATTTCTCACGGATATTAAGGTCTATCAAGTTCTTGCCAATCCATTCCTTCTTTGGCGCCATCTCAAGTATACATATCTTTTCATCTATCTCAAAAAACTCCAGGAAGGAATCCGACATAAGCTTTCTTGCCGTTCTGACTCCGGTCTCCTCTTCCGGAAATATTACCTTATCGGCTCCGACCTTTATAAGGATATCACCCATTCTTTCATCAGCGGCCTTTGCAAGAACATAAGGAACACCGATTTCCTTAGAAGCCATAACACTCATAATGCTTGCAGTCAGATCAGATCCCATGGCAACTACAACAACGTCCATATTTTCAAGTCCGATTCCCTTCAGAGAATCAGCATCCTTCAGATCCGCTTCTATAGCATATGTAACATACTTTGACATCTTATCAAGAACTTCAGTATTCGCATCCACCACCATTACCTCAGCTCCCATTTCCGAAAGACTGAGTGCCAGCCTTTTTCCGAATCTTCCTATTCCCAATACTGCAATCGCTTTACTCATTACAAATTAACCTCCATATCAGCAAATAAACTCGTATCATTATCCAACGAAGAAGTTTCCTTTTACATATCTTATCTTATTTCTCTCTGTACCCTTATAGTTAAAGAACAATGCCATGGAAATAGGACCTATACGCCCAAGATACATAGCAATTATTATTATATATTTTCCGATGGTATTCAGATTCGGAGTCAGAGATCTGGAAAGTCCCACCGTTCCCGTAGCACTTACGGTTTCATACATGGCATCCAGAAGATCCACATCATTTGTCAGTATCAATGCCAGCATAAGGAAAAATGTAACAGTAAAGCTTACAAATATGATGGCATTTGCCTTATGTATCAATTCGTTTGAAATACATCTGCCGTAAACAACTGTCTCATTTCTTGAACGGATAAAGGAAACGGCATTGGCCGTGACAACAAAAAACGTAACGGTTTTCACACCACCCGCGGTTCCCACGGGAGATCCTCCTATGAACATAAATATACAGCCTAAAAGGCATGTGCCGCTGCTCAGGTTCTGCTGAGGAACTGATGCAAAGCCTGCCGTTCTGAAGGTAACCGACTGGAAAAAGCTGTTGAGTATTTTATCTCCCAGGCTCATATCACCTATGGTACCCTTGTTATTATATTCCAGAATAAATACAAGAACAGCTCCGGTCAGAATAAGTGAAAATGTAAGACATATAACCAGCTTGGTATGCTCACTTACTTTTTTTAAAGCCGTTACAGGACTATATCTTCGTTTTACTCCAATCCTTACAGCATGACACAGATCAAACCAGACAACATATCCAAGACCACCCATAACAATAAGGAACATGGTATTTAACTGAACCAGCCAGCTTGAGCTGTAATCCATCAGACTGTTGGGACCTATAATATCTATACCCGCATTACAAAATGCAGAGATTGCATTAAATACGGAAATCCAGATTCCTTTCGCTGCTCCGTATTTCGGAATAAATGAGATCATATAGATCAGTGCACCTACCCCCTCGATCATAAATGTTCCGGCGAAAACTCCTCTCAAAAATTTTCTGAGACCGGATATTGTATTCAGGTTAAATGCATCATGTAAAAGGACTGAACGTCCCAGTGAAAATTTCTTATGAATAAGCAGCATAAGAGTGGATGTGATGGTGATGATACCAAGTCCGCCAAGCTGTATCAGGATCAGAATGATAATCTTTCCGAAGAGGCTCCATTTTGCAAATGTATCTACGACCACAAGTCCCGTAACGCATATGGATGTGGTGGAGGTAAAAAGTGCGGTAACAAAATCAGCACTCTTTCCGTCAGCCGAGGATATGGGAAGCATCAAAAGAAGTGCGCCTATAAAGATTGCCGCAAAAAAACTGATAGGTATTATTTTAGCCGAATTAACCTTTCCACTCACTATTTCTTTCTCCATGTACCAAGTGACAGCATTATAAGAACAGGGAATATCTCCAGCCTTCCTGCTATCATATCAAATATCATAACCCATTTTGATAGTATCCCATAGCCTGCAAAGCTTCCGGAGGGACCTACAACTCCAAGACCCGGTCCGATATTATTTATAGTCGCAGCTATAGATGTAAATGTGGTGGTCAGATCAAAGCCATCCATACTCACAATTACAAATGAGGATACGAATATAAATATATATGCCATAAGGAATACATTTGTCGTTCGAAGTGTATCCTTATTAACTGTCTTTCCATCAAGTCTGATATTTCTGACTGACGATGGATGTATATAACTCTGAAGCTCTCTTACCACCTGTTTGAAATAAAGGATTATTCGCGAAACCTTTAATCCGCCTCCCGTACTTCCGGCACAGGCACCTATAAACATTACCAGTACCATAACGCCCTTCGGCATGGTGGTCCAGAGGTTGAAATTCTTAGTTGCAAACCCTGTGGTGGTCATTATTGATGCCACCTGAAATGCAGCATGATGGAATGCTCCGTCTTTTACGGTATCCATTATACCAAAAGTAACAAATCCTGTTGCCACAAAGAATATGATCAGATATACCATAACCTCTTCGCAGTGTATGATATTTTTAAACTTTCTTACCAGAATAAGGAAGTAAAAGTTAAAGTTCACACCGAACATAACCATTCCGATGGTTATGATGGTCTGACAGACGCTGCTGTAGCTTGCAAGGCTGTCTGCTCTGACACCAAAGCCTCCCGTTCCGGCAGTTCCAAAGGACAGACAGACACTGTCGAAAACAGGCATACCTGCTATTATCAGTGCAAGAATAAGGATTACTGTAAGTGAAGTATATAATGCATATAATGTAAACGCGGTCTCTCTTACCTTCGGTACCATTTTCTCAACTGATGGGCCCGGGCTTTCCGCCTTCATTATATTCATCTCATCTGCACTTGACTGGACAAATGCAAGCATAAATACAAGTATTCCCATTCCACCGATCCAGTGAGTAAAGCTTCTCCATAAAAGAAGACATTTCGGCATCAGTTCAACATTATTCAGAATACTTGCTCCTGTAGTGGTAAAACCGGATGCGGTTTCAAATATGGCATCTGTAATGTCCGGGATAGCTTTGGAAATCCAAAACGGTAATGCCCCGACAACACTGAAAACGAGCCACGTCAGGGCAGTTATAACAAACCCCTCTTTGGCTCTTATCCTGCTGTGCTTTGCATGAATCATTCTCAAAAGACTTCCCACCAGTATGGAAGCTCCTGCAACTATGGCAAGAGACAGAAAATCCTTTTCCTTGAAAAAGATTCCTGTTATAGCGGGAAACAGAAGGAGAAATCCCTCAAGCTGTATGAGTTTTCCTATAATTTTTATAATTATTCTATGATTCATCTCAGTGCCCGGTTAGCCTTTAATAATGTCATTGATTCCATTTATATTTTTGTTCGTGGTAACGATAACTACACTGTCACCTCTCTCAAGAGTATCACGTCCGCCGGGACGAATGATACTTCCGTGTCTGTTTATCCTGCAGATAAGCGTATTATCTATAAGTCTGAGGTCCTTTAACTCCACTCCCGTGAAATTGAAATCCTCTCCCACAAGAAGCTCAAGAGCCTCGACCTTTCCATCCATTATCCTGTACAGCGCTTCAACCTCACTGCCCATGGAATTCTGCATGGAACGAACATATCTGGCAATATAATCAGCGGTTATATCCTTTGTACTTATCTTATTACCAACAGGAAGCTCATTGACTATATCCTCATATGAGTTCCTGTGAACCTTTGTAATGACCTTTATCTCCGGATTTGTCTTGCTGAGATAAAGCGAGAGAAGAATATTTGTTTCGTCCGAATGCATCAGACTGCAGACGGCATCCATCTGATCAACAGATTCCTGAAGCAGCAGTCTTTTATCGGTCGCATCACCGCAAATGATCATAGCCTTCGGAAGCAGATCAGCCAGTTCTTCACATCGCTTCTTGTTTTTCTCTATGATCTTAACGTTTATTCTGAGTTCAAGAAGTCTCTTTGCAAGATAGTATCCGATGGTACCGCCACCGGCAAGCATAACATTTTTTATCTTCTTTGCTTTGATACCTATCTTATTCAGGAAGCCGTTTATCTCTCCCATGGAAAGTGTAACGGATATCTTGTCTCCGGAATGAAGTATATAATCACCGTTTGGTATAACAACTTCGCCGCCATGATCTGCCACACAGATAAGGGCACCGTTGCCGACCTTACTGTTAAGTGATTTGATGGCAAGATCATCAAGTATGGACTTCTCGGGTATCTCCAGTCCAATAAGACTTACCTTTCCCTTTGCAAAGGTATCCACCTCCAGAGCTGAAGGAATCTGAATCAGTCTTACCATTTCCTCTGCGGCAACCATCTCGGGATTTATGGACATGGAAAGTCCCAGTTCATCTTTAAGATATTTGATCTCATCCGTATACTGCGGACTTCTGATACGTGCTATGGTATGACAGCTACCTGTCTTTTTCGCGATCAGACATGCCAGCATATTTTTCTCATCATCATCTGTTACCGCTATAAGAAGATCCGTCTTCTTTATTCCGGCTTCCATCTGTGTATTGATACTGGTGCAGTCTCCCTGA
Source organism: uncultured Lachnospiraceae bacterium (assembly GCA_902781895.1). Classification (GTDB taxonomy): domain Bacteria; phylum Bacillota; class Clostridia; order Lachnospirales; family Lachnospiraceae; genus Eubacterium_Q. The sequence continues at coordinate 4,568 of CACZLA010000040.1, read as the reverse complement.
TAACCCATAACATCGATCATACTTGTCACTGAGGTTATGGCATCAAAATCCTTATCCATGACTATTACTTCATGGCCTGCATTAGTAAGACGATCCGCAAGGGAACGTCCCACCTTGCCGCATCCGGCAATCATAATATTCATAGTTATCTCCTTCTATGAACCCTGGCTAACGCATGGAATCATAAAAATGTCTCATATATAATCTCTGGAATTCATCGTACTCGGCGAGTCCCTTAAAAATACTCTCAACCTTGTAGCCTTCATCCGTTAATTTCTGAACAAGGTCAGTATACTCCTGTGAAACTTCATTTTCAATACCTTCTCCCGCCATAAACTCCAGAGGAACAAATACCACTCTGCCCTCTTCAAAACCGCTCTGCTTAAGTTCCTTTATAACCTTATAAAGCTTTTTTTCTCCATGGAGAGTTGCAACATAGCCATTATTTATATGTTTTTTCAGAGAAGTTTCAAAGCTCCTTAGTTCCTCAGCTCCGTCAGTTTTATGTCCGGTGGTTATAAGGATCAGAACATCATCACCCACCAGTTCACTGAATGCACCGTGCATCGCTCTGGCTGTAACCTCAAAATCCTTATCGGCATAAAGCAGCGGAACGGAAATACTCACATCACTGAAAAGCGCAGCAAGTCCCACAGTCTCTTCCTTAAGCTTTCTGTAATCATCACCATCATGGATATCGGTTGAAATAATTACCAGACTGCTTACTCCTCTTTCCTTCATACTGAGTATAGCCGCCTTCAGATTCTGCGGTTTCTCGTCTGATGTCTCACGAAGACCCTTTCGGACTTCACCATTGGTATATACACATACCACATCTGCCTCAGGTATCCTGTCGGAAATGGAATAAGCAAAATCATCCAGCGTTCTGCTTCTGACCTCACTATCCATAGTACCGTGATTTACAATAATTATCCCCTGTTTCATAACACCCTCTGTATTATAACAATTCTATTATTTTACCCACTTACCGGTTGCATCTAAACGATAGCCGTTTATTGTTTCCGAATATGCCATAGCTCCGCTGTTTTTCAGATAGTACCAGTCACTTCCGGACTGTACCCATCCTGTTGCCATAGCACCGTCACTCTTCAGATAGTACCATTTTCCGCCGTCCTGCAGCCAGCCTGTATGCATAGCTCCGTCACTTCTCATGAAATACCACGCATTTCCCGACTGCTTCCAGCCTGTTACCATAGCACCACTGTTATCAAGGAGATACCAGACTCCACCCAGCTGCTGCCAGCCTGTCATCATATATCCGTCCTTATTGAAATAGTACCATACCCCTTTTATCTCTTCCCAGCAGGAAGCAGGATATGTTCCGTCACTACGCTCAAACCACCAGCCGGTTGCATTGCTCTTCCATTTTCCCGTTGTCTCACCAAACAGATCTGCAAGAACTTCTTCTGCAGTCATGTTCTGATATCCATCGGGATCTGTAAGTCCTGACACGCCATTCCATCTGAACTGATAATAACCCGACAGATAACTGCTGCCCTTGCTTACATTTGAAAATCTGTTATACCAGGAGCTGTAATAGGTGCTCATATACTGCTTTGCAAGAGTAACCGCCTGTGAGTTAGTATTTCCTGAAGGTGTAGGAGTTCCGTTTATCTGTACTCCCGGAGGACTGCTGTGAAGTATAACGACACTTCCGTCACTACAGGAGCCCAGCACTATCCACATATGATTTGAGCTGGTCATTATATCTCCCGGCTTATAATTCTTAACAGATGCCGATGCTGTCATGGTTCCGTAGCCCTTGGATTCAAGACCGAAGAAAACCTTATTATTGTAGTCCACATATCCCGGATTTCCATCAGTTGTCTCAAGAGTATTATAAAGAACCCATCCCAGATATCCACTGCAGTCAAGACCGTTATGGATAACACTGACGTCCTTTTTATAATCATAATCCTTATAATTATAGGAAGAAGTCTGCTTTGCGGCAAACTCAGCCCACTTTGGTGAAAGACCTATGGTTCTGGCTTCATCGCCGGCACCTGTGTCTGCTTCATTCCAGCCTCCGCCGAATATATACATGGTAGTACCCAGAGGCTTCAGACCTGTCTTAAGAAAACCCTTTATGGTTTTTGCCTCGGTTTTAACCGAATCATTTGAAGCGTTTGAGCCGCCTCCGACATCGGAATTTTTATCAGTCTCTTTACCTTCTGCTGCATAAACCTTCGCTTCTTTCGACGAAGCCCCACACATGGAAAATGTTATGGCAGTACCCAGCATAATTGCCGTTACTATTTTCTTAATCGATTTTCTCAACTATCTCTCCTCCGGTTTTATAAATACTGTTTGCAGGTACATATCCTCTCACAGGTGATATAGGATAGATATTTGTATGTCTTCCTATAACGCTGCCCGGATTCAGCACACTGTTACAACCCACCTCAACAAAGTCTCCCAGCATGGCACCGAACTTCTTAAGTCCCGTTTCTATACTTATATCACTGTAGTCTCCGTATCCCTTTACAACCACAAGTGTCTTGTCTGACTTAACATTTGATGTGATGGAACCGGCACCCATATGTGACTTATAACCCAGCACTGAGTCACCTACATAGTTGTAGTGAGGTACCTGAACAGAGTCAAATATGATCACATTCTTAAGCTCCGTGGAGTTACCAACAACACATCCCTCACCCACAAGAGCCGAGCCTCTGACAAATGCACACTGTCTCACTTCTGTTTCAGCTCCGATGATACATGGGCCTGCAATATAAGCACTGTCAAAAACCTTGGCAGTCTTATGGATCCATATATCATCGCCCCTCTTCTCATACTGAGCTGACAGCTCCGGATCAGTGTCAATCTTTGCTCCCAGCTGCAGGATAAAATCCTTTATTCCGGGTAGTGCCTCCCATGGATATGTCACACTATCCAGAAGCTCTCTGGCCTGTGTATGTGACAGGTCATACATATTTTCTACTTTTAATAAATCACTGTTCATTTATGTTTCCTCCTTATTAGATCCGTATAAGCTCCTTCGCTTCGCTCAGGATGACTTTATTTTTCTGCATGTCATCATCTCTGCATGTCATCATTTCTTTTTCTTTGTATAGTAGGGTTTTGTCTTATCAAATATAAAATGCATCTGATTCTGGTTGGTCACCCCTTTAACCGCTTCTGTATATTTTATTACATAATCAGAAAGCTTGCCCATATATTCTGCTTCGCTGATGGTTCCTTCTGCTACTCCGGCCAGTCCCTTCTCCCAGCTGGCAGTAAGGTCGGCTCTCAGAAGTCCGTTTATGGAATACAGCACTACATCATATATGATCTCCCCAAGAAATTCGGGAGTAAGCACCTGAGTTTTCTTATTCAGCTTTATATATTTATTTGTCACAAGCTTTGTAATGATAGAATCTCTGGTGGCTGACGTTCCGATACCGCTTCCTTTTATCTGCTCACGGAGTTCCTCGTCCTCTATCAGCTGACCTGCATTTTCCATGGCAAGTATCATAGAGCCTGAGGTATATCTCTTCGGAGGATTGGTCTTACCCTCCTTTATATCAAAGCCGTTACAGGAAAGAACATCTCCCTTCTTCAGCTTTGATACATACTCTATAACCTCCTTACTTGCTATCTGGTCATCCTCTGTATCCTGTCCGTTTCCTTCATCCCCATCAGCTTTTCCGGCATCATTTTCTTTTCCCAATCCATCTGACTTTCCACCGGCCTTCTTCTTTCCGAAGTTCGGATCTGCTATCTGCAGATATCCCGGCTTTATCAGAAGTTTGAAAGAGGCATTAAGTTCCTCCGTCTTTCTCGAAAGAGTTATACTTATCTTCTGATACTCTGCCGGAGGGTAGAATATGGAAATAAACCTTCTGGCAATAACCTCATATACAGAGGATTGTATGGAAGAAAGCTTTCCCAGCTGTCCAAGTCCCTGTCCTGTGGGAATTATGGCATAGTGATCCGTAATCATCTTGTCGTTTACATATTTGGACTTTGCTATACCCTTGTAGCCTTCCTGATTTATTATATTCTGAGCAAACGGAGCCACCTTCTCATAATTACACAGGCCCTTAATATTCTTATCTATCTCCTTGGCAATAGCCGTTGAAAGAACTCTCGCATCTGTTCTGGGATATGTAACCAGCTTCTTCTCATAGAGCTCCTGCACGATGTTCAGAGTCTCCGTGGGGCTTATCTTGAACATCCTGGAGCAGTCATTCTGAAGCTCTGCCAGGTTATAAAGCATGGGAGGATTCTTCTTCTCCGTCTTCTTGGAGATACTTTTTATGGTAAGCTCCACCGGCTGAGGATCTGAGAGATAAGCTATCAGCTCCTCTGCATCCTTTTTCTCTTTGAATCCATTTTCCTTATAAAGCTTCGGACTGCCCTCATATTTACTTCCGGCCACAGCCTTCCACTCTGCATTAAAAAGAGTACTTCCGTCTGCCTCGGCAGTTTTCTTTCCGGCCTTTGCCACAACTCTGTAAAATGGAGTCGATACAAATTCACGTATCTCCCGCTCTCTTTTTACGATCATCCCCAGCACACAGGTCATAACACGGCCTACGGCTATG
>CACZLA010000039.1 GCA_902781895.1 uncultured Lachnospiraceae bacterium | reverse complement strand
AAAAAATGCAGCTGACTACCATTTGACAGGCTCTGGAGCTTTGCGACGCAGGCTTTCGCCTGTTTTGCTAAAAAAAATATGATTTTGTTACTTACATTTTATTTAATAATCGACATTCAGTGAATGTCACATCATTTTAATTTTACAACATACTAAAGGTATTGACAAGCAGTGAATGTCGTCAATCATTTCATTCATTATTACATTTTTTATCATCTAATATCGAGGTATGTATTATGTTTATCAACAAAACCCCTGACGGTAGAAATAACATTTGCAGTAGAAAAATCGCTTCCATTAGAAAAGAGCTTAATATCTCCCAGCGGTCACTGGCTGACAAGCTCCAGATAGAAGGACTCGATATCGACAAAAACGCAGTACAACGAATTGAAGCAGGAAAACGATTTGTCACAGATATAGAAATCGTTATTATTTCCAAAGCCCTTAATATTACTGTTGAGGAGTTATTGATGCCCGATCAATGAATTACTATTTATCACACCACAAACTAAGTTTATTACTCATTGCTGGTTTATAAGGTAAATTATAAACAAAAGCACATAAAAAATGGTGGGCACGCAGCCCACCATTTCACTTCTTTTTCATCTCACACATTTTCTTATAATATGCATAAAGTCTCTTTTTCTGAGTCTCATTTAACTGAGACGCACCTACAGATATTTCAAATATTTCCGGATTTTCGTCCTTGCGAACAAGAACTGTATCCGCTTCATCCCGTTCGGTTTTTCCCATCAGATAATCCGCGCTTGTATTTAATATCTGTGCCATCTGAATGATAGTTGCCGCCGTAGGTTTTCTATCTCCATTTTCGTATCGAACATACGAACTCTGCGGGATGCTCATCCTTCTTGAAGCTTCAAGTTTTGTTATACCCATCGCTTCTCGTGCCTTTTTTAAATTTTCTGGTATAAATTCCGACTTCATTTCCAATCTCCTTGACTACTTCTTACAGCTTTAATGCTAGTGTTGAAACTCATTGACCGTGACCATAAGAAATAGCCGTCCTGACCCTCGCACAGTTTGGACGACTATTTCTAAATAGTAACTAAAAACTTGCGCCGGATCGGGTGATGTGCACTCACTCTCCGACTGTCTCGTTAAGCATATTATACTTATAATTAGCGTTTTTGTAAAGGATTAATTATGACAAAAGCATTATTTACATTATATAGAATAACTAATTATCCATTTTCACTCATCAATAAAAGCTGTACCTACACCGGATTCATTAAAATTGTAAAAACCCCTGCTATCGACTTTTATAAGTCTTTCAGCCATAAACACCAAACACCCTTTTGCCTCATAAAAACCGGTAAACTCACATTCAGGATAAATAGTAACCCCGGATTCTTTAGTGCCAAGAAACTCCAATGAATTCTCACGTGTCGAATACTCATCAGTTACCTTAACAATCAGACCAAATGAGTAATACTGTGATAAATCACCATCCAGCTTATCTCCGACAAGTGTATATCTGTATTTACCATACTCAGGATCTATCTTTTGTTCCTTCATAGTATTATCTATATAGTAAAGGGATCTGTTCGCATGCATCCATCCTTTATCATGCAGTTTATTCTTTAGTACAGGATAATCTTCGCTATTACTATCAAAAATGGTTTCTTTTTTTACTGTATCAAACCCTATAAACTCACCAACATTATCCAAATCTATTTTTACAACCAGCATATCATAATCATCCGGGCTTGGAATGGGTTGGTTAGCCCCCTCCAGATACTTTACCTTTAATTCCACATCTGTCTGATCATCTGCGTCCGCGTCATCTGACGTTGCGTCAGCCGATGTCGCATCACTTAATGTTGCACCCAATGAAGTCTCATTACCGGATACCTGATTACTACTATTATCAGAATTGTCCCCCGATTTTGAACCTCTCGAATTCATCAGAAGAACTGCCCCCGAAACAAGAAGAAGCACCACTGCCGCCGCAAGCGCGCCCATAACAGCCTTCTTCCTTCTTGCCGTAACTTTCTCAGAAGGACTTAGCAGCTTCTCTAATGCAGTCTTCATCTCCTGTACGGACTTATACCGAAGCTCCGGTTGAAGTTTTGTTGCTTTATCTACTATCTTCCTGACCTGATCATCGTCGACCATTATTTCTCCGGCACCCGTTTTTTCAACACGTGCTCCCGCGTCATTCATTCCATCTGATGTAACATCACTCAGACTCCTGCCATCCGTACCGGCACTCTCCGAAAACATACTTTCCATCAGCTTGCCGAGAGCATATATATCAGTCCTTTCATCAGACTGAGCAAAGCCGTACTGCTCAGGCGCAGCTATTCCCTGAGTACCGATCAGAACAGTATCCTTCTTCTTTCCTTTTACATACTGCTTTGCAGCATCGTAGTCGATGATTTTTGCCAGACCATCATCCGTTATAATTACATTTGACGCCTTTATATCCCTGTGGATAATGGGTGGATTTGCGCTGTGAAGGAAAATCAGACCATCACAAAGTTCCAGCAGTATTCTTTTCAGCTCATCAAATGTAAAAGGCTTTCCACTGAAGTCCTTACCACTTTCCAGAAGTTCCTCCAGAGTGGTTCCCTGGATATATTCCTCAATAACAACAAGCCTGCCCTCTTCCTCCCAGAAGATTTTTACCCGGGGCACGTGAACATCCGTATGAGACTTCAGATATTCGAAAACAGGCACACTAAAAACATCCAGGACTTTTTTCAGATAGATCTTATCATTTGTCGGATCCATCACTATACTGATATCGTCCCGTAGCTTCTTCACTTCAGTGTATAGAGAGTTTTCGACTATCTCATCCAGAGTTGCCATTACGAATTCTCCCAAATTATAATGTTGCTTGAATTTCCATTTTCATAAAGAAGAATAATCTTTTCTTCATTCTTCACTCACATCATTATAACACCGTAAAATAAATTGTGTTATGATATTTGTGTGACATATGGTGTTAAAAGTTACTTTGGACGCCATATCATAATATATACATAGTGGGCACACAGCCCACCCAAAAGAATACTCAATATGGTATATTTATGTGCGTTTAAAAAGAAGTATTAATTAAACCAGGGGTGAAAAATGGACGAGAAAACAACTAAGAAATTAGCAGACATACTATCACATATAGATAACGAAGTTGAGATGGAAAAATATATGAAACACCACAAGGTTACGGATACATACAAGAGTTTCGTTGAATATTTCAAATCTCTCTCGACCGTAAAAAAGTTTTCTGACTCTGAACTGATAAATCTCAGCGGGATTGAAAAGTCTTACTATTATCAGATAATGAAGGGAACCAGAAATCCCAGCCGGGACAAGGTTCTTCGTCTTTGTATAGGTGCAGGGCTCACTACCGCTGAAACAACCCGTGCACTGGAGCTTAATGAGTGTGCCATACTTTATCCCATGAACAGGCGGGATATCATCATATCAGTCGCTATCAATCAGCATGCATCCGTTATGGATACGAATCTGCTGCTGGATAAATATAACGAGAAACCTTTATCATAATATGATGGGACAGTTTCTTATAAAATGATACAGTGGGGACAGTTCTACGTTACATAGAAGAACCGTCCCCATTGTATCATTTTATATTGTGTTTTACCCCCATCTATAATATAATAATCATATCTGTGACGGTATTATATTGCCGTCTCTATGTACTAAAAAATAATTGCAAGAAGGGAAGGTACAGCTTATGAAATTCGGTTACTTTGATGACGAAAAAAGAGAGTACGTCATCACATCCCCGAGAACTCCTTATCCATGGATCAACTACCTTGGAACAGAAGGGTTCTTCTCACTTATATCCAACACTGCAGGAGGATATCATTTCTATAAAGACGCACGTCTTAGAAGAATAACTCGTTATCGTTATAACAACATCCCTGTAGATATGGGTGGTCGTTATTTCTATATCAATGACGATGACACGGTTTGGAATCCAGGCTGGTCACCTGTTAAGACAGAGCTTGATTTCTATCAGTGCCGTCATGGTATGGGTTACACAGTTATTACAGGAAAGAAGAAAGAGCTGAAGGCTGAGGTTACATTCTTTGTTCCTCAGGGCGAAAATGCCGAGATCCAGAAGGTTGTTCTTAAGAACGAAGGAACATCTCCAAAGAGCTTCACACTTTTCTCATTCCTTGAGTGGTGTCTGTGGAATGCTGAGGATGACTCAACAAACTTCCAGAGAAACTTCAACACAGGTGAGGTTGAGGTTGAGGGATCAACACTCTTCCATAAGACAGAGTACAAAGAGCGTCGTGATCACTTCGCATTCTATACAGTAAATGCAGATATCGACGGTTATGATTGTGATAAAGAAAGCTTCATGGGACTTTACAACGGCTTTGACAGACCTGATGCAGTATTCGCAAATGCATCTAACAACTCAAAGGCTGACGGTTGGGGACCTATCGCTTCTCACTCACTGAAGATCACTCTCGCACCGGGCGAAGAGAAAGCTCTTATCTTCATGCTTGGATATGTTGAGAACGGCAAGGACAAATGGAATGCTGACGGAAGCATGAACAAGTCCAAAGCTTACGCTCTTATTGAGAAGTTCAATACAGTAGAGAAGGTTGACGCTGCACTTGAAGCAAATAACAAGATGTGGGATGAGCTTCTCTCCAAATATACAGTTAAGACTCCTGATGAGAAGGTTGACCGTATGGTTAACATCTGGAATCAGTATCAGTGTATGGTTACATTTAACATGTCAAGATCTGCTTCATACTTTGAGTCAGGTATCGGACGTGGTATGGGATTCCGTGATTCTAACCAGGATCTTCTCGGATTCGTTCATCAGATTCCGGATAGAGCTCGTGAGAGAATTCTTGATCTTGCTGCTACACAGTTCGAGGATGGTGGATGCTTCCATCAGTATCAGCCTCTTACTAAGAAGGGAAATGATACACTCGGCGGTAACTTCTCAGATGATCCTATGTGGATGATCATGTCTACAGCGGCTTACATCAAGGAGACAGGCGATTACTCAATCCTTGACGAGATGGTTCCTTATCGTAACGATGAGTCACTGGCTCAGCCTATGATGCACCATCTGAAGCAGTCCTTCTACAAGGTTGTTAAGGAAGTTGGTCCTCACGGACTTCCACTTTCAATGAGAGCTGACTGGAACGACTGTCTGAACCTTTCATGCTGGTCAGATACACCTGGAGAAAGCTTCCAGACATATACATCACCTAAGTATGGTGACAAGGGATTCTCAGATGTTGCTGAGTCAATCTTCGTTGCAACACTCTTCACTTATACAGGACCTGAGTATGTAGCACTTTGCAAATACAAGGGCGACGAGGAAGAGGCTGCTAAGGCTCAGGCTGAGATAGATAAGATGAAGGGCATTATCAAAGAGTTCGGTTGGGACGGCGACTGGTTCATCAGAGCATACGATGATCTCGGACGTAAGGTTGGTTCCAAGGAATGCGAAGAAGGAAAGATCTTCATCGAGCCTCAGGGCTTCGGTATCATGTCAGATATCGGTAAGGAAGACGGATGGGATAAGAAGGTTATCGATGCCGTTGAAGAAAGACTTGGATGCAAGTATGGTCTCGTACTTAACAATCCTGCATTTACAAAGTACTATATCGAGTATGGTGAGATTTCAACATACCCTGCAGGATATAAAGAGAATGCCGGCGTATTCTGCCACAACAACGCATGGATGATCTGTGCAGCTGCTTATGCAGGACAGGGTAACAAAGCATTTGACTGGTATTCACGTATAGCTCCTGCTTTCCTTGAGGATATTTCAGATCTTCACAGAACTGAGCCATATGTATATGCACAGATGGTAGCAGGTAAGGATGCAGGACGTATGGGTGAGGCTAAGAACTCATGGCTTACAGGTACTGCTGCTTGGAACTTTGTAGCTATCAGCCAGTACATCCTCGGTATCACACCTGATTGGGACGGACTTAAGGTTAATCCTTCAATCCCTTCAGACTGGGACGGCTTCTCAGCAACACGTCAGTTCCGTGGAGATACATATGAGATCGAGGTTAAGAATCCTGATCACATTGAGAGCGGCGTAAAGAGCCTTACTATCGATGGAAAGGCAGTAGAAGGAAATGTTATTCCATTCGTAGGTGACGGAGCAGCTCACAAGGTTGAGGTAGTTCTGGGATAATAAAACAGTAAAATATACCGCATACAATCAAAAAAACAGGAGATGGATTTCCATCTCCTGTTTTAATATATTCAACATCTATATTACTGCTGATTTGGATCCTGATACTGACCTGCAGCACTCATAGCAACACCATTATCATCCTTACCAATGAAGCAGATAACTGCACCACCTATAAGCACAATCGAGCCGAGAAGGAAGCAAAACCAACCTATTCCATTTGAATAACTTAACAAATCACCAGTTTCTCCTAAATCACCATATTCTTTGCTAAGAACCTTATCACCAACACCTTTTGCTGTATTAGTAAAAGTAGTAATTATCATCAAAATTCCAGCAACTGCACCAACAATACCGGCAATCTGAGTCTGCTTCATGAATCCCATAACAGTAGCAGCTATTGCAACTACAATAGATATATAGAACAATACCGGCACTGCCTTGTTACTAATGAGATTTCCCATTGAATCAGAAATCCCCCAAAAACTAACTTTTCCAATCGGAAGAAGAATTCCCAGTAAACTGAGAACAGCCCCAACCGCCAATAAAATAGCTCCTAATGATTTTTTCATATGTTACCTCCTTAATAAATAATAAAAACATTCCAAGTCAGTGTATCATATCGTAAAAGTAATGGCAACAAAAACTAATATCCGGAAGAACCGCGTTTATTTATACTTTTCAAAAATAAACTCCTATTTTTACACATAGATATGACCACCTCTAAATGGTGGTCATATAATAAATGTGTATATCGCTTAAATAGTTATACTAAAACTGATTTGGATTCTGTCCAAATGAATTCTGATTGTACTGTTGCTGGCCACCATATGGTTGCTGGCCGTACTGCTGCTGGCCACCATATGGTTGTTGGCCATACTGTTGCTGATCACCATATGGATTCTGGTTGAACTGCTGCTGGCCACCATATGGTTGCTGACCATACTGCTGCTGACCATATTTAACTGAATCAGTATATCTAAATGTCGATATTAGATAAAGAACCGGAATGGCCATTCTAAATACAATGACAATTGGATTCAAAACCGTAGTAAATTCTATACTTGTTCCAGACAAAAATATTCCAATCATTATATATCCAACTATTTCAAGCACAACTAAAAGTATTCCGAATACTATACAAAGCTTCTGCTTTTCATATTTTGAACTAAATACTATACCGAGTATACCTGCGGTAAGCATAAATGCAGCATAAAGAAGGTCGTAATAACAAATAGGTGTAAGTTTACTACTCAATGCAGGTAATGTTCCTAATTCAGCAAATGCAGCGATAAGCCTTATGCTACCAAAAATAGTACATATAATACCCATTACTTTTAAAAATGTAGACTTTTTATCCATATATCCTCCAATATAATAAAACTGTTATTTTACATATCCTGATTTGTATTCTGATCCAGTTCTATGTTCTGATACTGACTTGGGTTCTGGTTCTGACTCTGGTCCTGATACTGACCCGGATTCTGATACTGATTTGGGTCCTGATACTGGAATGGATTCTGCTGCTGAGCCTGGAAAGGATTCTGACCACCAAACTGAGCGAAAGGATTTATTCCGCCTTCTCCCGCTTCAACACCTTTGAGGTATAATACAACTCCACCAACTATAAGTGCAAGTCCTGCAAGTATATTGATATAATATCCTATACCTGTACTTGAACTAAGCTTACCTTCACGATTGATTAACCATGCTAATAATACCCATACTCCTGCAACTCCTGAAGCAATAGCTGCAACCATCTTTGCACCTCTAAATGCTAAGAATACAGCTACACCTGCGACTATTAAATTCAGCAATCCACAAATTGCAGAAATAGACATAAGGCTTACACCGATTCCTAATATTGAATAAAATGGTGTTATAGACCCAAGAAATGTAAGAGCACATCCTGCAATAACTACTATAGTTCCCGGCTTACTAATCTTCATACTTAAGTTACCTCCATTTCTTAATAGATGCTTAAAAACCATACATAGCTAAATTAACATATATTTTTTTTTATTACAAGAAAATATAAGAATCTAAGTGCAATTATTATCAAGTTTTTTCACCTGTTATAAAACTCCGCCACCAGCTTTGTCTGACCTTCTTCATCACACAGTCTCACAACTGTTTTTTCCTCATCTCTATAGATAAACGGATATATAATATCACCAAGCTTCGACTGCTTCTTTATCTCAACTCTGAGTGTCTTTATATCTATCTCTTCAGGTATCACCGACTTGGCAAGGGATACGTACTGAACGTTATTTACATGATGATTTGTATCGATGTTATCTGCGTATACTGTTATAGGTGGAAGACTTTCCATCTCTTCGGGGATTCTTATCTTGCCTTTATATACCAGTGGCTCTTCCCCGTCCGGTTCCGCTCCTATACCAAACTCCTCAAACCTTTCGGATATGGGGGCTGCCATACCGTATGCCTCTATCTCTTCTACGGGAACGTTCTTCTCAAAGCTTCCTTCCTTCACATTCACATAAGCCCAGTCTGAAAGTGCCCACACCAGCACATTATCATCCCGGTCCTGTATCAGAAAGCTTCGTTTTCCGAATGCATATTTAAAGCCGCAGGCCCATGTTGTAACCTTTATATTTTCACCGTAATCAGGTCTTCTGATCATGTGCACCTGCCAGCCCGTCAGCATCCATGCAGTTCCGTGATCTGCAAGCCACTTAAGACCCACGCCACCGTCCTCAGCTTCAAATGTGCAGCAGTCCTGAAAATAATTAATTATCGCAACTGGTCCTGCCTTTCTGTCCTGTGCTATCTCACTGTATCTTACTCTGGTATTAAATGAATACATTTCCCTCACCTATATCTTTATCATATCAATCATTATAAAACACGACGTATCATCACTGATATCTTACATAGCAAAAGGCAAACGGCCGCTGAGCCACTTGCCTTTTGAACATACATTTTTATTACTCAATCACTAAACATCGAGCATCAATAACCTTTACTCTTCTACACCGAGCTCCTTCAGGATCTTGACAAGATCTTCCATAGTTTCTATCTCGCCCTGTCTCTCAGACGGAACCTCGATATTGAATTCGTCCTCAAGTGCAGTTACAAGATCATAAAGGTCCAGAGAATCTATAGCCAGATCCTCTTTAAATGATGTCTCAGGTGTTATATCCTGAGGCTGGATGGATAAATGGTCCATCATTATTTCAACTATCTTATCAAATATCATAGACGTTACTCCTCATCCTTTCCCTCAAGGAACTTATAGATAAATGCTGCAAGAGCCGCACCGATAAGAGGAGCTACTATGAATACCCATACGCACTCAAGAGGTGCACTGTTTCCGTCTATGGCTGCGATGATAGCAGGGCCAAGACTTCTTGCAGGATTAACGCTTGTTCCTGTAAGACCGATACCGATTATATGTATTCCGACAAGCGTAAGACCTATGATAAGTCCGCCAAATGAACCGTGGTTCTGATTCTTGGATGTAACTCCGAGAATAAGAATAACAAAGAGGAATGTAAGAATGATCTCAACTATCATTCCTGCAGCTATACTGTCATTTACTCCGCCGAGTCCATTTGATCCATATCCGCCTGTCCTGTCGTCAACGCCACCCATGCCGAATATAGCATAAAGAGCGCCTGAACCTGCAAATGCTCCGAGGATCTGTGCTATCACATAACCACAGAAATCCTTTGCTGTCATTCCCCCACTGATAAGAACTCCCAGTGAAACCGCAGGATTTACATGTCCGCCGGATATGTTTCCGACACCGTAAGCCATAGCAATTATGGCAAGTCCGAATGCAAATGCCGTAAGGATGTATCCGCCACCCATCTCTGAGTCACAGCCCACCAGCATAGCAGTTCCGCAGCCTATAAATACCAGTGTGAATGTGCCGATAAATTCAGCAATGTACTTCTTCATTCCGTTCATATTAACCTCCTTTGTCATCCCTTTGGGAAATTTTTAATTAAGTCCCTCTCCCTTGAGCCTCTGTCTGGCAATAGCACGTTTAAGACTCGCTTCAGCCAGAGCGTACTCACGCACACTCTTCTTCTGGAGCATCGCCTCTCTCGCCGCTATCTCCTTCTGTTTAACCTTCTCGATGTCTATCTCGTCAGGGTGTTCAGCTGAGTCCACAAGTATCAGGACATCATTATCTTCTATTCTCATCATTCCATCAGAAACAGAAGCCACCAGATCCTGTCCATCCGCAGTACGGTATCTGACTATTCCGGGGATGATGGCAACCACCAGATTCTCGTGATTTGCCATAACACCATACTCTCCGTCGGCAGCCGGAACAGTCAAGGACTCCAGCTCGCCGTCAAAGAAAGTATCATCCGCTTCTATAATTCTTGTTCTGAATGTATTCATAACGTCTTCGCCTTCTCATGTGCATCATCCAGCGTACCCACATTGTAAAATGCTGCCTCAGGCAGATCATCAACATCACCGGAGATAATGGCCTTAAAGCCTCTGATGGTTTCTCTCAAAGGAACATATTTTCCTTTTACGCCCGTAAACTTTTCACCCATAAATGTAGGCTGTGCAAGGAATCTCTGTATCTTACGTGCTCTGTTTACCACAAGCTTATCATTATCCGAAAGCTCATCCATACCGAGTATGGCAATAATATCCTGCAGTTCGTTATAGTTCTGCAGATATTCCTGAACGGTACGAGCCACATTATAATGTTCTTCACCTACAACATCCGCCTCAAGTATTCTGGATGTTGATGCAAGGGGATCTACCGCAGGATATATTCCCTGCTCGGCTATCTTTCTGCTCAGAACCGTTGTAGCATCAAGGTGTGAAAATGTGGTCGCCGGCGCCGGGTCTGTAAGGTCATCGGCAGGCACATATACAGCCTGTACTGATGTAACCGATCCGTTTGAAGTAGATGTGATCCTCTCCTGGAGAGAACCCATTTCCTGGGCCAGTGTAGGCTGATATCCAACTGCAGAAGGCATACGTCCCAGAAGTGTTGAAACCTCAGAACCAGCCTGTACAAATCTGAAAATGTTATCTATAAACAAAAGAACATCCTTATGCTGAACATCTCTGAAATATTCAGCCATGGTAAGGCCTGTCAGTGCAACTCTCATACGCACTCCGGGAGACTCATTCATCTGACCGAATACCATGCATGTCTTATCTATAACTCCGCTCTCATTCATCTCATTCCAGAGATCATTTCCTTCACGGCTTCTCTCACCTACTCCTGTGAATATTGAATAACCACCGTGCTCCATAGCTATGTTATGGATCAGCTCCTGGATAAGAACTGTCTTACCTACTCCTGCTCCTCCGAAAAGACCTATCTTTCCGCCTCTGGCATAGGGCTCCAGAAGATCTATAACCTTGATTCCTGTTTCCAGAACCTCAACCGTTACATTCTGCTCATCAAACCTCGGTGCAGGTCTGTGAATCTTCCATCTTTCTTCTGATTCGGGAATCTCCTCTCCGCCGTCTATGGGATTTCCCAGAACATTGAACATTCTTCCGATAGTATTATCTCCAACGGGAACCTTTATTCCATCACCTGTGGAAATAACCTCCATATTTCTTGCAAGGCCATCACTGGATGAAAGAATGATACATCTTACGGCACTTCCGCCCAGCATCTGGGCAACCTCCATCACCCTTTCTTCACCATCCACAGTAACCTTCAGGGCATCCCTGAGTTTCGGCAGCTGTCCCTTCTCAAACTGTACATCTACAACAGGTCCGGAAACCTGTATTATCTTTCCTATATTCAAGACTCTAAAGCCTCCTTCTTCCTCTTTCTCATCTGACCCTTGGCACCTGCAGCCACCTCGGTTATTTCCTGAGTTATGGCCCACTGTCTTACTCTGTTATACTCGAGCTGAAGATCGGACAAAAGATCCTCTGCATTCTGATTTGCAGAGTTCATTGCTGTCATACGTGCATTCTGTTCAGCGGAAAAACTGTCAACAAGAGCACCATATATACATCCGGCAACATATCCTTTTATGACACGATTTAAAACCTCATCAACCGAAGGATAGAATTCGTAATGTATATCTCTCTCGTTCCTATCTTCCTTTTTAGTCCAGAAATCCTTACGGTCAAATGGAAGAAGTCTGATCATTTTTACAGTGGACTGAAGTTCATTTTCCATATCACTGTAAATGATTCTTATCTCGTCCACTCTTTTGTTATCATATTCATCAAGCAGTATAGAAGATATCTCTCTCGCCCTTGTAAAGTTAGGATTCTGGGCAGTATAAAGAAAAGATTGTTCTATATGAACCTTTCTCTTGGTGAAATATCTCCTGCCGTACTCTCCAACAACATAGAGCTTTACCTTCTTATGCTTCTCCATCTCTTCCTCAGCCATTTTGAGGACGTTATGGTTATATGCACCCGCAAGACCTTTATCTGCTGTTATTATCAGATATGCATAGGTCTCTGCCGTTTTTCTTCCTGTCTTCGGATAAAAATAAGGGCTTGTAACATCTATCTCAGTCTGAAATATACGCCTTATCTCATGCTCCTGCATATAAAAGTACGGACGGGTTCTGTCCAGCTCTTCCTTTGCCTTCCTCATCTTTGTAGACGATATAAGGTACATCGCATTCGTTATCTTCTGCGTATTCTTAACACTGTTTATTCTGTTTTTTATTTCCTTCGTGTTTGACATTTTTTATCCTACTTGAAAATAGTATCTCTGTACTGCTCCGATATCTTTATGATGTTTTGCTTATCATCATCTGACATTAAACCTGTACTGTCTATTTTCTTACATATAGAACTTTCCTCTTTATTGAAATAATCAAGAAGTCCGTTTCTGAATTCGTTCATTCTGTCTATCGGGATATCCTGCATAACATGTGCAGATGCAGCCACAAGAATAATGATCTGCTCATGGAGCTTGAACGGATTGTTCTGAGGCTGTCTGAGCATCATCATAAGTCCCTGTCCATATGCAAGCTGTTTCTTTGTAGTCTCATCCAGATCACTGGAAAACTGCGTAAATACTTCCATTTCCCTGTACTGAGCCAGGTCCAGTCGCAGACTTCCCGAAGCAGCCTTCATTGCCTTGGTCTGAGCAGCACCGCCGACACGGGATACTGAAAGACCTACATTTACGGCAGGTCTCTGTCCCGCAAAGAACAGTTCGCTTTCAAGGAATAACTGACCATCAGTTATGGATATAATATTTGTAGGGATGTATGCAGATACATCTCCTGCCTGTGTTTCAACTATCGGAAGTGCAGTCATGCTTCCGCCCCCGAGCTCATCCGAAAGTCTTGCGGATCTCTCAAGGAGTCTTGAATGAAGATAGAATACATCTCCGGGATAGGCCTCACGTCCGGGTGATCTTTCAAGAAGGAGCGATAATGCTCTGTATGCGATAGCATGCTTTGACAGATCATCATAAACTATGAGAACATCCTTTCCACGGTGCATGAAATATTCACCCAGTGCAGTTCCCGAATAAGGAGCTATGTACTGGATAGGTGCTGTCTCGGAAGCATTTGCGGCTACAACTATGGTATATTCCATAGCTCCCAGCTTCTTAAGTGTACCCACCAGCTGTGCCACACTACTTGCCTTCTGGCCTATGGCAACATAGATACATATAACTCCGTTGTCCTTTTGATTCAGTATAGTATCAAGTGCTATAGCAGTCTTTCCTGTCTGTCTGTCACCGATAATAAGCTCTCTCTGTCCTCTACCGATAGGGAACATAGAATCTATGGAAAGAATTCCCGTATTCATCGGAGTATTTACGGACTGTCTCTCAAGTATTCCCGGTGCAGGTGACTCTATAGCTCTATAGCTTTCATATTTTATATCTCCAAGTCCGTCTATAGGATCTCCCAGCGGATCGATAACTCTTCCCAGTACACCTTCTCCCACAGGGATTCCGGCAGTTTTACCGGTTCTCATGACACGGCTGCCTTCCTTGATCTCAGTATCATCTCCGAAAAGAATGATACCTATCTCATTCGGACGAAGCTCCTGAACCATGCCTCTGACGCCACATTCAAATATAACTATCTCGCCGTAGACAACAGACTTAAGACCGCTGGCAACAACGATTCCGTCTTCAACAGTCTTTACAAATCCCTCCTCATCGGCTATGGCATGTGGTGCCCATTCAGACATCTGGCTCTTCATCAGGGAGATCAGTTCGCCACCGTTTGCAGCCTGTCCTGCATTCAGGTTGTTCAGCATCTCTCTCAGCTGGTGAAGTCTTCCTTCCTTTGTCCAGTTATAGACTTCCTCACCGACAACAAGTCTGAAACCCACGCCCATCTTCGGATCGCGGACCCACTCCAGCTCTGCGTCAGCATCATATTTTTTCTCTATGAAATCAACAAATCTTTTCTTTTGTGTTTCATTGGGTTCAGTTGCCGCATGGAGATAAGCAGTTATTTTCTCTCTTTCCTTTTCTCCTGCCATCAATCTGTACTCCTTTCGGCATCATCAAGAAACAGATCAAAGGCCTCACTTGAATTTTTAGTGAGAACAACCTTTGAGGTTGCATCCTCAATCATCTTGGCAATATCATCTCTGGCCTGTGCGATAATATTTGTCTTCTGAGTCTCTGCATTTTTCTTGGCATCGCTGATTATCTTTGCAGCTTCAGCCTTAGCGCTGTCCTCAGCATGACCTCTCATGATTTCAATATCTCTGTCAGCCTGCCTCTTCTTCTCTGAAATCTCAGCATCTACATCGCTGAGCTTTGTTGAATACTCTGCAAGCTTTGCATCTGCCTCAGCCAGTTTAGCTTTCGCTTCATCATCCATTTCCTTGTAATGGTCTTCCCGTTTTTTCATAAAATTTAAAACAGGCTTATATAATATAAAGTAAAGACCGACAAACAGAATGATAACATTAAACAGATGCAGAAGTATCTGTGTTAAATCTATTCCTAATGGCATTTCTTACACCTCTTTTATCTTTATTATTTCTGTTTGTTACAAGACGAATATGATCAGTATCGCGACGATAAGAGCATAAATGATAGCTGTCTCTATAAATACAAGACCAAGCATAAGTGTTGTTCTTATCTTACCTTCAGCCTCAGGCTGACGGGCAATTCCCTCTGCTGACTTTGAAATAGCTATACCCATTCCTACAGCACCTGCAGCTGCTGCAAGTCCGATAGCAATTGCTGCTGCTAATGCCTTTGAACCTTTAGAGTTATCTTCTTCCTGAGTTTCCTCTATAACTGTCTCCTCTTCTGCTGCCTGAACCGGCTTTGGGGCTGCAAACATACAGAATGAAAATACTACTGCAAGAACACTTGCCATAATTGTTATCTTTTTAATCAGTTTCATAACCTTACCTCTGTTTTCCTTTTAATATCTGTCTTTATTCTTACCTGATCCTGCACCTTATGCAGTCACAGCTTTAGTCTTCTTATTTTTCTTTACCTTCGGTTTTTTCTCATGAACCTCTGAAACCTCTCCGTAGAATACGGATGTCAGCATAGTAAGTACGTATGCCTGAATCAGTGCATGAAGTAATGTGAAAAGCACACCTACTAAAACCGGAAGTACAAAGCTGAGTGTCACATAGTAATATACCAGTTCTGTTACCAGCATACCTGAAAGTAGTGCTCCGAAAAGACGGAAGCTCATAGATATCGGAAGTGAAAACTCCTTAAGTGTGAGTGCAACACCTTTCAGTTTATTTCCGGCAATACCACCGCTCAGAATCACCGTATACGACAGCACACCCATGGCCACTGCCCCGTTAATATCCGCCAGTGGTGCAGGAAGCGATATGGAATATCCTTCTGTTGTGGTTGCCTGTGCTCCAACCAGCTCGAAAATGGTTCCTACAAATATATATGAACCTGCCGTAAACAGGTACGCTCCGAGAAATCCGTTTCTGTGAGGGCTGTTGGTCACTGCAAGTCCTCTGAAAACTCCAACCCACTCTTCTACAAAAAGCTGGAACTTTCCCGGTACCATCTTGAACCTTGGGATAGCAAACACTCTTATAATGATTGCCAGAAGAAGCAATATTGCCGTGACAATATATGCAGAAACAAGAGATGGATTCACTTCTAATCCCAGGAAGTTGATCTTGTTATCTTCATGAAGAACCGCATCCTTCATGGCTTCCTTTATGGATTCGTGTTTTTCACCGCCCAGTCCGCAAAAAACTATTCCGCAGATAAGAATAATAAGAACAAGAATCGAGACAATAAGAGTCACGTTTCTTTTTTTCTTACTCAAATCACCAGTCTCCTTTCCTCCAAAATTTAACCAACCTATAGTATAAAACAAAAATAGCCCTATGAAAAGGCTATTTTTTTGAATTAATATGCTATTTTCTTGAATTTAACAGTCCACCTATTACCGCACCTGAAACGCCTCCGATAATATGGGTTATCTGTGATATATTGTCCTTTACGGTGATCATTGTCCACACCTCGCTGCCCAGATAGATAAGTATGACCAATATCATGGATATCGGTATCTCTCCCTTTTTCAGATCAGCCGCAGAAACAAGCACGATCATCATGAATACAAGTCCGCTGGCACCAAGAAGTGCAGTACCCGGGAAGAAGATGATATTTACAAGACCTGAAATAACAGCAACTATTCCGAAGGCCTCCAGCAAAGTCCCGCTGCTGTATCTGTCTTCAAGGACCGGCCCGAGAAGGAGAAACAGTGTCATATTTCCTGCCAGATGTGTCATATTCGAGTGGCCGAGAACATGACCGAAAAGTCTTATGAACCAAGCCACGCTTATGGGGCTTCTGTATACGGAAAAGAACATGTTCGTACTGTATCCGTTTGTAAGCTTTCCTACACCCAGTACTATAAGTGACGCAAGTGCAAATGTAAGCGTCACCGGTGCATTATAAGTAAATACAAGCTTTCTGTTATTTGAATTTGACATTTCATCCCCCTGCGTTTTTGTTTATCATTTATCTGTAATCAGGATTCCCAGACCTTATTTAATACGTCCTTTACCTTTTTCACC
The DNA here is from genome assembly GCA_902781895.1 of uncultured Lachnospiraceae bacterium. Classification (GTDB taxonomy): domain Bacteria; phylum Bacillota; class Clostridia; order Lachnospirales; family Lachnospiraceae; genus Eubacterium_Q. Next base: position 752 of record CACZLA010000039.1, on the reverse strand, counting down.
GGAACTATCTCCAACTGACTCTTTACTTCTTCTGCAACGTCTTCCAGATCCTCAACATTTTTCTCCGGTATCAGTACGGTCTTTACTCCGGCCCTCACTGCAGCCATCAGTTTTTCAGGCAGACCGCCTATAGGAAGAACAAGTCCTCTGAGGGAAACCTCTCCTGTCATGGCTATGTTAGGTTTTACTGCCCTGTTGGTAAACAGAGAAACCAGTGCAGTTACTATAGTGATACCTGCCGACGGACCGTCCTTAGGTGTAGCCCCCTCAGGCACATGTATATGCAGATCTCTTTCAGCCAGGATCTTTGTTTCCTCAGGATACATACTCTTCACCAGGCTTACGGCTATCTCAACGGACTCCTTCATTACATCTCCCAGCTGACCCGTTATGATCAGCTTTCCGGAGCCGCTGACTGCCTTTGTTTCTATAAATAGTATCTCGCCCCCTGCCATAGTCCAGGCAAGTCCCGTTACAACACCGGGGTCGGATTTCTTCTCTATCATATCATGAGGTATGCCTCTGTGACCTATATACTCTCTCAGATTTGCCGGCTTAACGGACAGCTTCTCATCCTTACCCTTTACCAGCTGAACCGCAGCATATCTCATCAGTGTATCAATCTGTTTCTTAAGACCTCTTACTCCTGACTCCATAGTATAGTCTGAAATGATCTTCTTTACGGCAGCATCGGTAATAGTAAGATTCTTTCTCTTAATGCTGGCATATTTCATCGCCTTTGGAATAAGATG
>CACZLA010000038.1 GCA_902781895.1 uncultured Lachnospiraceae bacterium | reverse complement strand
AGCGGCAATGATTATACCGATGATAAGTCCTTTCTTCTTCTTTTTTACAACCTCAGGTGTTATCGGAGGTGGGGTGAATCCCATCTGTGCACCCGGCTGGGCTCCCTGCTGAGCTCCATCATTAAACTGCATAGCAGGTTGGCCATATGGATTCTGCGGAGCCTGTGGCTGTCCGTACGGATTCTGTGACTGCCCTGAGTATGACTCCTGCTGCTGTCCGTATGGATTCTGTGACTGTCCTGAATATGACTCCTGTTGCTGTCCGTATGGATTCTGTGACTGTCCTGAATATGACTCCTGCTGCTGTCCTGCGTATGGATCCTGTGGCTGTCCTGCATACGGATCCTGCGGCTGTCCTGCGTATGGATCCTGTGGCTGTCCTGCATATGGATCCTGTGGCTGTCCTGCGTATGGATCCTGTGGCTGGTTTCCAGAAAGTAGATTTGGATCAGGTCCCATGTTTGGGAAATTGTTATTCTCGTCCATTTCTGTCTCCTTTTCTTAATAATACTTAATACATAAATTTATAAAAACCTTATAAATTACAAAACCATCTGTCCCCTGAGGGAATCTATTAAAACTCAATCTCTTTCAAATATCTGCTGAGAGCATCCTGCCATGTGGGAAGTGTTGTAAATCCCGCTTCAACAAGCTTTGACTTATCAAGTCTGGAATTAAACGGTCTGGCCGCCTTGGAAATTCCATACTCAGCAGTTGTTACCGGCACTACCTCTGTCGTGTATCCGGCCTGCTTATATATTTCCACCGTAAAGTCATACCAGGATATATATCCACCCTCATTAGTTGCATGATAGTAACCATACTTTTCGGTCTCACTCATGTCAACAAGAAGTCTTGAAAGATCATATGTATAGGTCGGTGTTCCTATCTGGTCACTGACCACCGTTACTCTGTCATGGGTCTTGCCCACATTCAGCATAGTCTTTATAAAGTTCTTTCCATTTGTTCCGAACACCCATGCTATACGGACTATAAAATACTTATCCAGAGTATTTGCTACAGCCAGCTCTCCGTCAAGCTTCGTCTGTCCGTAAACACAGAGCGGTGCATAATCCTTGCAGTCCGGCTCCCACGGAGTCTCCCCCTGACCGTTAAATACATAGTCAGTGGAAATGTATATCATCTTGCAGTCTATTTCCTTGCATACATCGGCGATATTACGGGTTCCATCCACATTTATCGCTCTTACCTTCGGTATGTTCTCCTCATCCTCTGCCGCATCAACTGCAGTCCATGCAGCGCAGTGAACAACCACATCCGGATTCACATCCTTTATAACAGAGCTTACCATCTCTCTGTCCGTAATATCAAGAGAAATATAAGGTGCTTTTGTAACCGCACTTCCGTCATCGGCACCTGAATACTCAGACTGGATGTCGCTTCCGACACCCTCATAGCCACGAGATGCAAGCTCATTCATCACATCATGGCCAAGCTGACCACATACACCTGTAACAAAATATTTCATAATATCATCCTTTCTCATGTTCCAAATGTTCCAAATAGGTCCAAATAGGGACGGTTCTTCTATGTAACGTAGATATGTCCCTATTGGAACATATATCCGTCCCTACTTGAACATAGATCTGTCCCCAGATGACTCATTTGTAATATAAACGTTTATCTCAGCAGTAAGACCGATCACGTCTTCGCTACTTACACGTTAATCTCTGCAGTAAGTCCCAGCTCGTCTGCATTTGCCTCAAGTACAGGCTTGATCACTTCATTTATGTACTCTTCTGTCTGCTGAGGTGCACGTCCCACATAGAGTGAAGGCTTCATAAGAGCTTTAAGCTCATCAAGAGTCTTTCCGAATGCAGGGTCTGCAGCGATAAGCTCAAGGAGGTTGTTCTCCTTACCCTCCTGCTTTACATTTGCCCCGGCCTGCATGGAGTACTGACGGATCTTCTCATGAAGCTCCTGTCTGTCACCACCGGCCTTGGTAGCGTCCATCATGATATTCTCTGTTGCCATAAATGGAATCTCTTCCATGAATTTTTTCTCGATAACCTTGTCATAAACAACGAGTCCGTCTACTACGTTGAGGCAGAGATCGAGAATTCCGTCTACAGCAAGGAATGCCTCAGGAACTGAGATTCTCTTGTTTGCGGAATCATCGAGTGTTCTCTCGAACCACTGAGTACTGCTTACAAGTGCAGGATTCAGCGCATCACAGATAACGTAATTTGCAAGAGATGCGATACGCTCGCTTCTCATCGGATTTCTCTTATATGCCATAGCAGATGAACCGATCTGGTTCTTCTCGAATGGCTCCTCTATCTGCTTCAGATGCTGGAGCAGTCTGATATCATTTGAGAACTTGTGAGCTGACTGTGCGATTCCGGAAAGTACATTTAACACTCTTGAATCAACCTTACGTGAATAAGTCTGTCCGGATACAGGATATACATCATCGAAGCCCATCTTCTCAGCAATCATCTTGTCGAGCCTCTTAACCTTGTCATGGTCGCCGTTAAAAAGCTCGAGGAAGGAAGCCTGTGTTCCGGTTGTTCCCTTAGAACCAAGAAGCTTCTGCTGTGAGATCATGTACTCGATATCCTGAAGGTCCATAAAGAATTCATTCAGCCAGAGAGTTGCTCTCTTACCTACAGTAGTAGGCTGAGCAGGCTGGAAATGTGTGAATGCGATCGTAGGAAGATCCTTATACTCCATCGCAAACTTTGAAAGCTCATTTATAACATTAAGGAGCTTTTTACGAACAAGCCTCAGTCCTTCTGTCATGATGATGACATCAGTATTATCACCTACATAACAGCTGGTAGCACCGAGATGGATGATACCGGCAGCCTTAGGGCACTTAGCACCGTAGGTATGAACATGTGCCATAACATCATGACGCACCTTCTTCTCCTCTTCCTTTGCCATCTCATAATCGATATCCTCAGCATTTGCCTTCAACTCATCGATCATCTCCTGATTGATACGTGGATTTCCATCCTCGTCCGGGAGCTCAAGCTCCATCTCTGCCTCAGCAAGTGCGATCCAGAGTTTTCTCCATGTCTTAAACTTCTTGTCAGGGGAGAAGATGTACTGCATTTCCTTGCTTGCGTATCTTTCTGAAAGTGGACTTACATACTTGTCGTAGCTCATAAATTATTCCTCGTTTCTATTTGATCTGGCATGCCACATATGACATGCAATAATATAGTAGCATTAACTTACTAAGTTTAACACAAAGAAAAGATTTTGTCATTTTGCACGTTTACTAAATTTGGGTTATATGCATGATATTATTTGTGATATATTTTCCATCGAAGCAAGGATCTTTTCTTTTTCCTTTTCATGGAGATAAACATCATTCAGCTTCGACTTCGAATACTTTAAAAATGTACCCTCCGTTTCTTTTATAAGAAGCGATGCAAAATACTGTTCCCAACTGAAATATTCTTTACTATCTACGTAATCCTCAGGATGTGCGATTATTTCTTTTATTCTATTTCCATCAATTAAACCTGATTTAAGTATCAACCATTCAAATGATTCCGGAAGATATAAGGTTATATCTTTATCAATGCTAATCAGTTTGCTAATCCTATCCATTTCAGAGCCAAATGCAGCACCATCGGCTACAACCAGCCTGGTGCCTGATTCTTCTACAATTGTCTTGTATATATTTGACTTTCCGGAAGCACTGATAACACTGACATTATTATCTTTTGTTATACCCTCGAAGAACTGAAACCCGGAGTTTGAATCCTCAACTATTATTTCATCCAGTTTATCTATCTTGGAAATATCGTTTTTACTGTATATCTTGTAGAATTCGTTATAAACTTTTTTTAATTCTGTATACTTGCCTGATTCATGAATCCCGTATATCTCATCCACACTATATGGAAGATTTGGAAGTCCTTCTCGAGTAACAATGACGTAATAGTTATCAGTTTCCTTTATTGCTGCCGAAAACTCATCCGTGGTAAGAAAATCATTATCTTCGTCAATAAAAACTATGCTTCCACTTATAGTCGGGAGAATAACACTCCAGTCTCTTCCGCCGAGTGTTCTGCAGGGAACTTTACTTTGAATCTCAACTCCACTCTTCTCCCTGGATTCATAATGCTCACGAATCAATTCAACAAGAGTAGTTTTTCCTGTCGCGCTATCACCCTTTAAAATTGTAATATTACGATTTATGGTAAATGTATAGATCAGCCTTGAGGTGCTGACCCTGACACTATAACTACCTATCATGAATTTATCTCTCCTATCTGACAAACATTCCCGCTGTCAAAATCATTTCCTTCATGTTATGAACTACCGTATCGGTATTTTTTATATAGATTTCAAACTCTCCATCACCAAAATCCATTATATGCCTGAGATTGATGGTGACATCCTCTCTCTCTCCTATTTCCAAAAGCCACTTCGCACAGTTATCACCACAATTCGATGCATTGAAAATCTTATCCGGCATTCTATAGATACAGATTAGCGTTTTAACTCCACCTGACAATTCCCTCGGCGATATGCCACCAAGCACCGGACTGTCAATCACTCTTGCACTTACAACGTCCGATCTGTCCACATCCTTTATCATATCCTTCGAAAGAGCATCGGTAATCCAGTCATCTTCATATACATTTTTAAAATACGTGGAGGTATTCATGATTGTACCTTCATTATCTCCAAATATAACACTTAACATTTTTTAACCCTCACAAATATTAATGGGCGAAGCCCTTGAATAAAAAACACTATCCATATTTTAGCATTAAAATATGGATAGTGCTATTAGTTTCAGAATCATTCATCTTTTTTCTTTATAACACTCTGCAAGATAATCTCTGGGCTGATAATACAAATCCGAATTAAAATTTAGAATTCTCTCTGCAAGCCATGACGAAAGCACCTCTCCAATTGCTTCTTTTCTTGATTCTTCTTCAGATACATCCTCTATCAGTCTTTCAAAAACTCCACCTATAACCCAATAACTTGGCGCCTCATACTTTGCATCAGAAACATTATCATAATTCCCGGTTGGGATATCATTTTTTACAATAAACTCATCTGCCACTTTTTCTATAGGTTCACAGTGAAATACATCTGCATGATCATATATCCTCTCAATATCCGAACCCAGATATGTCACAAGTTCTTTTCTTTTGTTTTTTGTAACTCTGCCGATATACTCAATCAAACTACATGTATAAAAAAGGTCATTATCTTTTTTCATAAACCTTTTCCTCCCCTATAAACTCCAGAGTTTCTAACGCATCTACTGTATGAAAACTAATCTGGTGAGTAGGTTTTTTTAACTTTGCCATCGTCCAAAACTGATCTCTGGAAATATTTCCATCAATGAAATCCTGAACATAATTAAATATCTGATCGTCAGCCATGGGACCTTCTACTATATCATACTCATGAGGAGTTCCTGTTCTGCACTCTGCTATAAAATCAAGCCATCCCTCCGTCATTTCTTCAAATTTCAAAACCTTTAAGTCCGGATTCTCTGTATATTCAAAAACATTTATGAAACCATCTCCAAATCTCGTAGCCCATCTCTGTGCCTGTTCTCTATATAAAGTACAATAGAAACCAAAATAAAAATCTTTATTATATTTAGTAACTCGTATTTCGGGGCATTTTACAATCTCAGAAATTCCATGAAAAATCTCCACAGCCAATACACCTCCAACTTGTTATACAAAAACTAATTAGAACTGTATTTATTCTATCATTAAAACATATACGGTGTAAATCACAACTCTTGATTGATTGTCTGTTTCATACGTTTACCAAATTTGGATAATATGAGTGCCATTATTTGTAATATATGATATATCTTATATTATCAATAATAAAACAGCACTATCCATTTTTAATAAAAATATGGACAGTGCTATTAATATCAAGTTTGTGCAGATGTATTATCATCTGTTTTTTTTATCATAATTAATAGTGAAAGAACACAAATAACAATACCAACAATCAGCATATAAAGCCCTATCCCCCTCGATACATTTAGCATATCATTTCCTTCACGACGTATCCCCTCCTTAAAGTCCGCCAATGCAATCACTTCAAAAAGTATAAGCATAAGAATTGCCGCTACAGGTATAACGCCATTAACAATAACATTAAAATCTTTCTTTGTTTTAATCTCAATAATAGCTATTAACACACCTATTATACCAATAACCATTATCATTGCAGCAAATGGTCCCATATCAAAACTATTTGCCTCTGATACAGATGATGCTCCCCACATATTATATGGAAGTTCTATACCCCCCCTTTCAAGATTAAATAATACTGTAATATATGTAAGAAACGGAGCTATAATAATTATCACACTTCCCACCAGAAATATTATCCTACCATTAATTGAAATATTAGCTTTATCTTTTATCTGCATTGGGCTTTCACAATGAGGACAAACCCGTGCCATTTCAGATATGTGCTGGCACGGATATGCTATGTGCTGGAATGTAAAACAGAGAACATCATACAGTACGAAAGGAGCTAGATAAGATTCTTCGCTTCACTCAGAATGACATCAACGCAAAATCAAATGACACATCAACTTATATAGGCAAAAAGAGTGGCTCGCGCCACTCTTTTTATCTTACACCAGGGAATGATACACCTGGGACAGATCTACGTTACATAGAAGAACCGTCCCCATATGGAACATATGGAACATTACATCTGCGAATTGAACAGACTCTTTATCTTATATACGATATCTTCGCTATCAGCGTTGATGGTTGCTGCTTCGTTTACTTCCGAAAGCTTCTTCATGGCATCTGTGTCCGCCTCAGCGGTATAGCTGATGGTGTAAACAGGGATCTTGGAATCCTTAAGTGCCGGAGTGATGGTATCAAGGCTGTAGCCCATGTTCTGCTGTCCGTCACTGAGAAGGAATATCATGGTCTTGGCATTAGGATGATCCTTCTTTGCCTTCTCTATCATATCCATGGCAACGATGACTGCGTCGTAGCTGGCAGTTGATCCGCCTGCCGAAAGTCTGTTTATTCCGCCCTGGAAATATGATTTCTGGTCCAGATCAAACTTAGCTATAGGAACCTCTATGGTTACGTCATCGCTGTAGCTGACAAGACCGACATAGTTGTTCTCGTTGATATACTGCATACCATTTGAAAGGGACTGCTTCAGCTGAAGGATCGGATCTCCGTTCATACTACCGCTGCAGTCAGCGATGAATACGGCGATAATGTCCTGACCGTTATCCTTGTTTGCCTTATATATCTCAAGTGCTCTGTTTACCTCAGCTCCGGTAAACTGAAGATCACTCTTATAATCATTATTTCCGTTGAAGCCGTAGTTCGTTGCAATAGTCTGATTCTCTGTCTCCATGCAGAATTCATTTATAATCTTGCATGCTTCAAGCTCATCTTCACTGAGATACTTATCATTAACTACGTAAAGCGGATTATCATGTCTCACGCCAAATGGAATGAAATTGTACATGGAATTAACGTTTGACTCATTTATATAGGTCTGATACTCAAGGATCATTCCATCCAGTGTACCCTTCTTTGCGCTGTCTCTCATCTGCATTGTATTGTATGCAACAAATGGAATATTCTGCTGGAATGTGGTGAAGCTCTCTACTGCCTTATCGCTGAACATATCAGCATCACCATTCTTCAGGATGGTAAGAAGGAGATTCATTCCGGTGGAACTGGTCTGCGGATTTGTATATCCCAGATTTATTTTTCCTTCCTTAACAGCAGCGATTATCTCATCATATGTTTTGTATGCACTGCTCTTATCTATAAGAAGTCCTGCAGTGTTACCTACAAGTCTGTCATTCAGAACAGTTACATCACCGCCGTTCGCATTGATATACTCGCCCCAGAGATAGTTTGACGGAGTGAAAAGCTGAGGAGTATGCTTATTGGAAATGATATAGTCGGCTGCAAGTCCCGAGGTTACAGGTCTGATAGAAAGACCGATGGTCTGTCCGTCCTCAGTAGTGAATCCACCCTTGTTGAACTTTTCAGCAACATCAATAAGCCATGACTCATAATTTTCTCCCGCCTTCTCAGGAGAAGTCATGATTTCAATAACAATATCGCCCTTTCCGGTTACAACCTGAGGATACTTTGAAATATCCGGAAGCTCATCAAAAAGGGTATTATCATCCAGTGAAATGGATGCCTTTGTGGGCTGCTGCTCAGTCACATTAATATGCTTCAGCATGGAATCTGCAGTCTTTCCCTTTGTGGAATCCTTGAAGATCTTTACCATACCGATAAGCAAAACTATCAATACTACAAAAACTATTCCTATTATCGCAACTCTTTTACTATCTTTCATGATCCCAGTTTCGCCTTTCCTGTTTTTCTCATTAACTCAAGATACTCTATCATATCATCCATTTCTCTGGTGTCATAATCAAGAGATGTATCGTCAAATGTAACCGACAGCTCTGCCAGCTTGTTGAACTTATCCAGCAGCTGCTGGGAATCGTTGCACACCTCTCTCAGATATCCCGAATCCTTTCCCGTCACATAATCAAATGATTCCATGTATTCGGCAGCATTCGTGATATTTCTCATCAGCTGATTCTGTGTCAGTTGATACAGCTCCTGTATCTTATAATCACGTTCCTCTGATGTAAAATACTTTTCTCTGCTCATTATCCCGTCCCAGACATTGAGCAGTCTTGTTCTTTCCTCCTGGAAAAAGCCCGGCTTTCCGGCTTTCTGAAGCCGTGACTTTACATTTTTTACTTTCTCTTTTTCTTCTATCTCATTTTCCTTAAGCACTATCATGTTGGAGTAAACTGTATAGCCTGCCCAGAGCAGCAGGAGAAATGCAGTCATCAGTGTCGGAAAGTTTCCGATATCCGCTCCCTCATCATGCCCGTTAAAAAGCATCCCGCAGACGACTCTGAATACGATTATCATTGCGAGTATCGCCGCATTTATCAAGTTTATTTTGAGAAGCTTTCTAAGGTTCATTCAGACACTCCACTTAAGTACAAAAAATTAAAATCTCCAGCCCCACTTCTTAAAGAATACAAGGAGCGATCTCAGGAATCTGAATATTCCCTTCAGATTGCCCGTATTATCTCTCTGCCAGTTATGATATACGGTAGTATCGGGATAGAAAATAATCTTCTTTCCATCCTTCATCACTCTCTTCGAAAGATCCGAATCTTCACAATACATAAAGTATCTGTTGCTGAAGCCCCGCATCTTTTTAAGATATGATGTCCTTGCACCGAAGAAACATCCTGTACAGAATTCTATCTCCGTGGGCTCCCGGAGTCCTTCATCCTGTCTGGTATATCTTCTCCTGAGATATTTAAATCCCGGGAATTTACTGATTATCACATATCTTATAGTCGGACAGTACTTCGGCAGATGCTGCTCCGTCCCGTCGGTGTTCAGAACCTTCGGAGTTATCAGTCCTGTATCCTCGTGACTTTCCAAATAGGAAACCAGCGTTCCAAATGTATCCTCATCCACAAAAATATCCGGATTGATAACAAAATGATAATCAGACCTGACTCTTTTTATCACTGCATTATGTCCCGCTCCAAAGCCCTTATTCTCATCACTTTTAATAAGCTTCACCTGCGGATATTTCGATGTGATAATGGAAATGGTATCGTCAGTCGAAGCATTATCATATACATAAAGACTAAAATCATAATCCTTATCCTTTGTGATGCCCAGCACGGTCTCAAGGCATTTATCTATGGTTTTGTCATTGTTGTATGTGACAACACTTCCTGTTATTTTCATTACGTTTCCTCAAATGTGTATCAGCACCAGATCATCTGTACTGCCTTCTTGATACTTCCGTTTTTATATACATCATATTTCTTGAAGAATTCCATCTTCTCAAGCTTACCTGCCATCAGAAGATTTGAATACTCCCTCAGCATTTCTACTGCTTCATCTCCTCTGGCAGCTCTGATATATTTCTCATATCTCTTCAGGATATAGCCTGCCTGTCTGTAGCTGAGATCCATATCCTTGAGAAATTTTTCACGTCCCTTCATAAAGCGGGCCTTATACTCTCCCGCGCTTCCAGCCTCGTGTGCACCCACTGCATTTCCCGAATGCTGTCTGTATCTTATCAGAGGCTCATCTATAAATCTTATATGCCCCGTTGCTCCCACGAGTACTGCCGCATAATGGTCATACATAAGAACCATTTCCGACTCCGGAGCCTGTTTCATCAGATCCACTGCTGCTTTATTCATCATCATAGTGCAGCCTGTCACCGTATTCTGTATCAGTAGCTGGTTCAGTCTGTCCTTCTTCGGAAGCTTCTGATATTCATAAAATGAAGACGCTATTTTCCGGCCACTCTCATCCATAAGAGAAAGATCCGTATGAACAAGAAGCGGTGTATCCTTCCCGAACTTTCCTTCCATTTCCCTCATCTTTTCAAATGTGGTCTCAGTCTTTCTTCTGTACCACATATCGTCCTGATCGGAAAACATTACATAGTCGGCTTTGGATACCTTTAGCATCTTTAAAAAGTTTCCGGAGGGAGAGCCTGTCTTTATACCGTCATCCAGTATATGGATCTCCATCGGATTATCTCTGTTTTCTTTGTAATACTTAATCCTCTTTTTTATAACATCAAGGGTTCTGTCGCTTGAGCCGTCATCCCTGATAATGAGTCTCAAATCCTGTCCCAGGCCGTCTCTGTCCTGGGTTACCAGGGACTTCACCTGCTTGTCAACAAACCTTTCCCCATTATATGTCGCCATAAGTATATCTATCATTCCGTTTCCCCCGAATATAAAGAATCATAGTACTTTTCATACTTCTCTTCGACTTCATTGCTGAAACCTTCAGTCGAATCCTTTTTAAATATAACGATCAGCGTCTGGAACAGAAGCTTAACATCCATCCAGAAGCTGTAATCCTCTATGTACATAAGATCAAGCACCAGTTTGTCTCTCGGCGAAGTATTATATTTTCCCGCAATCTGTGCATAGCCCGTGATTCCGGCTTTAACTCTGAGTCTGTACTCAAACTCCGGAAGATCATTTGTGTAGTTAAATATATTTGCCAGCATCTCAGGTCTCGGACCTACTATAGACATATCGCCCTTGATAACATTTATAAACTGAGGTATCTCATCTATCCTGAAACGTCTGAGAACCCGGCCCACCTTCGTGATCCTGTCATCATCCACGACCGTCAGATAATTATCCACATTTTCCTTCATGGTCCGGAGCTTATAAACCGAGAATATCTTTCCGCCTCTTGTTGCTCTGTTCTGCTTAAAGAACACCGGCCCTCCATCCTCTACCTTGATCGCTATAGCAGCTATCAGGGTAAATGGAAGTGTCAGGACAAGTGCCAGGAAGGAAATAACTATATCAAACACTCTCTTAACGAACTTCTGCTCGGCATTGAGACCGAGAGATGACAGTCTGAGGAAGGATACATCATCAAGCATGATATGAGTGGAATTCAGTTCCACAACATCAGCCATGGTAGGATTGATGTATACATTTTTCATGTTCTGATAACAGAACTCGATGATCTGTGTTCTCTCACTCATGGGAACATCATAGATGAAAATGGTATCGTACTTCGGAATAACTTCCCTCAGGTTCTCATTACGGTAGTCCATATTTCTGCAGATCTTAAACTGAAGTCTGTATTTTCTTACGCTTCTGCTTATCTCAGTAAGTGCTCGCTGTGAAGACGTGACTATCAGACATTTTTCAGGATCATATATTTTGAAATATACCCAGTTTCCGCCATATACCGCAAGCTCGATAACAAGTATCTGTATTGCAAATACAACAAGAAGCAACCATGGCTGTTCAAGCGTAAAGGTTGCATTATTGGCATCGTTCGTATTCATGACACAGAGCATGATATAAGCAACCAGATCCGTCATGACCGCAGCAAGACTGAGGGAAATAATGATAGGCTTACTCTTACGCTTACCTATATCATAACCACCATAAATCTTGATAAACAGATAACCCGAAATAAGGTAACTGATGGTCGTTACCGCTGATGTTCTGGAAACAACAAGCAGCTGCCAGTTTCTGATTGCATAAAGTCTGTAAAATATCCAGAATATGAAAAAATATATAATTATTTTAAAGAGGAGCACGATAAGCTTCTCACATTGTCTTAAATGTTCCTTCATATATAATCTTCCATCATATACAAGAATAAAACTACGCTAATTATAGCCCAAATGTATATAAGTTTCTACCCTGAAATCTGACTTTTATTCCTTACAATTATTGACAAAGATCTCTGTATATTTGTTATTCTCGTGGTGGTGAAGCTTCCTCCGTACTCACCGTCCAAAGTCCACGGTATTTCATCTTCACTCTTGATGACAACTCTTTTTGATGTCCTGAAAATGATCTGGCTACTCTCCATGTTATCGGTTAAAAGTGAGTTGAGAATCCTCTGAAGCTCTGCAGGATTACCCGGTGTTTTAATAAGCATCGACTCAAACTTCCCATCCGAAAATGACATATTTTTGGTTCCTACATTTTTGAAGCCGCCTATGGAAAGGGAATTACTGATATGGCCGTAAATGAATTCGCCCTCAATAAGCTCATCATCAAACCAGGCCTTCAGCCTGTACTTCTTCATATTGAAAAGAGCCTTTCCGCCTCCCATCACATAAGCCGCATGGCCGAAAGCATTTTTAAGTCCCTGGGGAGTCGAGTAAGAAAGATTCGTAAATGCACCGAAAGCCGCCACATATATAAAATAGTCATTCTCCAGTCTACCAACATCTACATGAACCACCTCGCCCTCTACTATATCAGCAGCTGCCTGAACAGGATTTCTGCTGAGCTTCAGGCTCTTTCCGTAATCATTGGTGCTTCCGCAGGGAATATATCCCACATGGACACGGGTCTGAAGCTTTCTCTCCAGCTTCATGATACCACCTGTAACATTATCAAGGGTACCATCACCACCTGCGCAGACAACTAGATCAAATTCATCCGCATTTTCCATGATGAACCGTTTATCTATTTCCGGATCTTTATGAGTTATGTAAACCTCAGTCCTGTATCCGGCTTCACAGAATATCTCAAGGATTGCGGTCATATTATTTTTAATTACTGTTTTTCCCGCTTTGGGATTCACTATAAACAGCAGTTTTTTCTCCATAATACTTTCCTTCACCTAAATCAATAATAGTTATATCATCTACGGCTCAGATAATTATCAAGTCCTCGTTTTCTAAGCTTGCATGCCGGACAGTCTCCGCATCCATCACCTATGATTCCATTGTAACAGGTAAGAGTATTATATCTGACGAGATCAAAAACTCCCAACTCATCAGCCATCTCCCAGGTCTGTTCTTTATCAATCCACATAAGCGGTGTTATAAGGCAGAATTCATAATCCATGGCAAGATTCAGTGTTGTATTTAAAGATTTGATAAATATATCTCTGCAATCGGGATAACCGGAGAAATCGCTCTGGGACACTCCCGTGATAACATCCGTTACTCCATGAGTCTTGGCGAAGATCGACGCATATGTAAGGAACAGAAGGTTTCTGCCCTCCACAAATGTATTCGGCGGTCCTTCCTCCGGAGCCTCCTTATCTACTTCCATATCATCTCTAGTAAGTGAATTCGGAGCCAGCTTATTCAGTTCCTTGAGGTCAAGTATCACGTGCTCAACCTCCAGCTGCTTTGCTATAGCCGCTGCACATTCAAGCTCCTTTTTATGCCTCTGACCGTAATCAAAGGAAACAGCATACACCTTTTCATATTCTCTTAATGCCCATGCAAGACATGTCGTACTGTCCTGTCCGCCGCTGAAAACCACAACGGCTTCTTTTTTATTTCTCATATTTAGACCTCATTTGTCATCTTCTTCTGTCGATCCTCATCCGTCTTTGTTCTCATATCAATAAGTCTGAGCATTCTCTCCTGAAGCTCTCTGTCCTCTGCAAATGCACCTCTGAAGGTTGTGGTAAGAGTAACCGAAGGAGTATTCTTAATCCCCCTTGATGTCATACAGCTGTGCTTTCCGGTTATGACTACAGCAACATCCGGAGAATTTGTAGCTTTCTCCATGATATATGCAATATCCGTACCGATCTTTTCCTGAAGCTGAAGTCTCTTTCCAACCATTTCCGCTATACGTGCTATCTTGCTGAGGCCGATAACCCTGTCACGGGGAATATAAGCAACATTGACTCTCATATCATACATGATTGCCATATGATGCTCGCAATAGCTAAATATCTCTATATCTTTGACAAGAACCATATCACCATTTGTGGGAGCGTCAAATGTTTTATTGAACATATTTGCTATCTCATCATTTGTATAGCCTATTCCCTCAAATATCTCACTGTACATTCTCGCAACTCTGTCCGGAGTCTCCCGGAGTCCTTCACGGTCCGGATCCTCACCTATAGCCTCGAGAATACCTCTGATATGTTCTCTTATTTTTTCCTGATCAACTGCCATATTTTCTCTCCATGTCTGTTATAAGATTCGTGAGCTATTTCGCTACGCTCAGAATGACACCTATTTTTTCACACGCCCCGGCGGTCCGGATGCCATATATACTTATGCTGCTGAAGCTGGTGTGTTACATTATTCAGCCTGTATTCCTTCATATATTCAACTATCTCTGCCGGTTTTATCTTATCAAATACCGCACTGAGATATACTGCACATCTTTTTGTAAGATCGTATCTGTCTATTATCTCTCTGGCCCTGTCCAGATCATTTCTGTCCGACACAACAAACTTAACCGTATCATACTTTCTGAGGAGGTCGTAGTTTTCCATCAGCATAAACTGCTCCATACCGCTTCCGGGACATTTATAGTCAAGTGTGACTGTCAGCTCATCTGTCAAGTTCAGTTCGTCAGCGAGAACCTTGTAAGGACCTATATCAACCGCTCCGTTGGTCTCTATCTCAACCTTATGATTTGATGCAATAAGCTCAGCCACAAGTTCAGTGAGTCCTTCCTGAAGCAGTGGTTCTCCGCCGGTAAGAGTCACAAGTCTGATACCTGTGCCGTTTACATATTCGGTTATCTCACTGAGGCTCATCAGTTCGCACTGTGTGTCCACGGGAATAGCCCATGCCGTATCACAATAGGTACAGTTCAGATTGCAGCCTGCAAATCTTATGAATACAGCCAGCTGGCCCGCACTTCGGGCTTCACCGTTGATACTGACGAATTTTTCGACTATACGATATTTGGTCATTTTTCACCTCATCGGTACTCCGCACAATTTTCGGGAGTTTCAAAGACTCTTGCAAGTATGACATTATATCCCTTTTCAGCCATAACATCATAAAAATGCTTCGCCAGGTTTTCCGCTGTAGGTCTGAACGGAAGACTTACCATCCTGAAACCTTCGTCTGCCATAGCAGCCATAGTTGACGGCTTCAGACTGCCCTCTTCTATAAGCAGCATATGATCAAAACCTGCTGTCACATTTTTCAGATCCTCCTTGAGCTTTCCGAAGTCCACCACCATACCGCGGCTCGTACCTTCCGTCTCAAGCTCTTCGGATCCCACTTCAATGGTCACTACCCATCTATGACCGTGAAGGTTGGCACATTTTCCATCATAATCCTTAAGAAAATGTGCTCCGTCAAATTCCGATCTTGTCTTTAAAATATACATAAAACACCTCATCCGTCAGCTGCTTATGCAGCTGACACCTTCCCCTCCAGGGGAAGGCTAAATTCCAAGGAAATTCTTAACTACCTTTTCCATTTCTGTTTTATCACATACTGTGTCGTGAACCACAGGAGCTGTCCTTATTTCTTCAACTGCCTTAGGTATCTTGACGCAGGATATCTTTTCAAGTTCATCGATCAGCTCAAAATCACTCTTTGATTCAAGTGAAGGATCGATAGCTGTCATAACGCTTCTTGTGAACTTATATGGACTTGCTGTTGATGCGATAATGGTCGGAGTTTCATCTCCTGTTTCTTCTTTATATTTATCATATACATTTACGGCTACGGCAGTATGTGTATCCAGTACATATCCATCCTCGCCGTAAACCTTACGGATTGTCTCTGCAACCTCATCTGTTGTTGCGAAGTTTCCGTAGAATGAATAAAGATTCTTCTTCATCTCATCTGTTATCTCATATTTGCCGTCCTTGTTCAGGCTGTTCATGAGTTCAGAGTTTTTCTCGGCATCATTTCCTGCGATACGATAGATGAGTCTCTCAAGATTGCTGGAAATGAGAATGTCCATGGAAGGTGATGTTGTGAGAATAAAATCTCTGTTCTTATCATAGGTTCCAGTTGTAAAGAAATCATAGAGAACCTTGTTGTCGTTTGAAGCACAGATAAACTTTCTTACAGGAAGTCCCATAAGTGATGCATAATATGCAGCAAGTATGTTTCCGAAATTACCTGTAGGAACCACTACATTTATCTCATCTCCTGCCTTGATCTGGCCTGAAGCAACCAGTCTCGTGTAAGCGTAAACATAGTAAACCATCTGTGGAACAAGACGTCCGATATTGATGGAATTTGCAGATGAGAACTGGAAGCCCTTTTCATCCAGAAGCTCAGCCAGCTTCTTATCTGAGAACATCTTCTTAACACCTGTCTGAGCATCATCGAAGTTTCCTTTTATTCCTGCGACAAATGTATTCTTACCCTTTTCTGTTACCATCTGCTTCTCCTGAACAGGACTTACTCCGTCCTTCGGATAGAAGACAGCGATTCTTGTTCCGGGCACATCAGAAAAGCCTGCAAGTGCAGCCTTTCCGGTATCTCCGGAGGTAGCAGTCAGGATAACTATTTCCTTCTTTATATGATTCTTCTTTGCAGCTGTTGTAAGCAGATAAGGAAGGATAGACAGTGCCATATCCTTAAATGCTATGGTTTTACCGTGGAACAGCTCAAGGATAAATGCACCGTGATGATACTTAACAGGTACTATCTTCTCTGTATCAAACTTATCATCATATGCACCGTCTATGCAGTAGTTCAGCTCATCCTCGGTGAAGTCAGTGAGCATACGGCTCATAACCTCATAAGCTACTCCCTTGTAATCCATTTCGGCAAGCTTATCAAATGATATATCAAGTGCGGGAATCTCATCCGGCACAAACAGACCGCCGTTCTCGGCAAGTCCTTTCAGTATTGCCTCACTGGCTGTTGCAGTTTCATTTTCATTTCTGGTACTTCTGTAAAGAAAATCCATTTTTTTATCTCACTTTCTATAATTACTGTGTCGCGTCATACATCAGCTGTGCAAAAGCCGCGTATCCTGCTGAAGTCATATGTATCCCATCCGAAGCAAAATACTCTGGATGGGCCAGTCCCACGGAAGCCCAGTCGACTTCGGTCACATTTGGATTCGCCGCAGCCAGGGCTGATATAACCGCATTAACATCTGTATACCAGCTGAGTCCGGGACCATAGGTGTTAACCCAGAATATTCTCTTATCACTTCCGATAGCATCTATCAGTGCCTGTCCGCTTTCTGTGGAGAAGACACCGTTTGTACCAAGCTCGATAATAACTGTATCACCAAGGGTACCATTATTCTTCATGTCGTTGACTACATTAATTCCCGCAGTCATCTGACGACCTACAACACCATCTATATTTGCATCAGGAGCGATAGTCTTAAATGCATTTGTGGCTCCTACAGTCAGAGAGTCACCGATAAGAGTTATGGAGCCTGAGCCTCCTGAGCTTGTATTTGTGCCACTGTTATCACTGCTTCCGGAATTAGAGTTATTTGCTGTGGTACTATCCTCGCCGGTATAAAGATATACATCTCCGTATCTCTTACCGAACTGAAGTGCCTCTTCATGAGTATTGAAGAATATATCTATATGATTTCCGTTTATGGCACCACCACGGTCTTCAACCGTATAAACCTGTCCGAAGATGACCATCTTTGTTCCGAATGCATAACGTCTGTCAGCTGCGATGGTATGATTTGATGTGGCCAATGCTCCGCTGGCGGTTATACCATTTGTCTTTCCGCAGCAGATAACACAAGGGCAATATCCTGTCAGCAGGAATCGGCCCAGATATGATCCGCCGGAAGCATACTGCGCTGTTCCAACACCGGAGTTTCCTGCAGATGCTGTGGCCCTAGGTGTTATAGTAACGTTGGCACTTGCATTCGTATCACCCAGCTCATTCAGCTTGTACTTCTT
>CACZLA010000037.1 GCA_902781895.1 uncultured Lachnospiraceae bacterium | reverse complement strand
TTTGAAGTATCTCTTACAAGACCAGGAGCAAGCTCATCAAGATGAGTCTCTGAATGAACTCCTGCAAATGCACCTTCTCTAGCACCTGTCAGATATGCAACATTGAGAAGCTCACACTTACCGTTCTTGTCACACTGCTGACAGTTCTGATTATGATTTGAAAGAAGCAGTTCAACACTGTTTCTTCTTGCTTTATTAGCTGCAGGAGTATTAATCTTAATCTCCATTCCCTCTGCTACAGGATATACGCAGGAAGCTACAAGACCTCTTGCACCTGTTGCTTCAACAAGACATACACGGCATGAACCGAGGTTGCACTCACCGTGATTAAATGTACATAATGAAGGAATTTCATATCCGCACTTCTTAGCGGCCTCAAGTATTGTAAGCCCCTCTTCAACCTGATAGGAAATACCTTCGATTTTAATATTAACCATAGCCATAGTTATTTCCTCCTTACTGTTTTGAGATAGCTTTAAGTCTACAAGTACTGATACATGCTCCACACTTTACGCACTTACTTGGATCAATCTTGAATGAAGCAAGTCTGTGTCCTTCTGCAATATAATGTGACTGATGGATAGCGTCTGCAGGACATCCCTTAGCACACATACCACAACCAACACACTTATCTTTATCGATAACATATTCCATAAGACTCTTACATACGTGAGCAGGACATTTCTTATCAACTATATGAGCTATATACTCATCTCTGAAATGCTTGAGAGTTGAATTAACAGGGTTAGCTGCTGTCTGACCAAGAGCACAAAGTGAGTTATTCTTACATGTCTCACTGAGTTCTTCAAGAGCATCAAGGTCTTCCATAGTACCCTTTCCTTCAGTAATCTTTGTAAGGATTTCAAGGATTCTCTTAGTACCTACACGACATGGAGAACACTTACCACATGACTCGTCGCAGATAAATTCCATATAGAACTTAGCAACGTCAACCATACAGTTGTCTTCGTCCATAACGATAGCTCCACCGGATCCCATCATAGATCCCTTAGCAACGAGATTATCGAAATCGATAGGCTCATCAAGGAATTCTTCTGTAAGACATCCACCTGAAGGTCCACCTGTCTGAATAGCCTTGAACTTCTTTCCGTTAGGAATTCCGCCACCGATATCATAAATAAGCTCTCTGAGAGTTGTTCCCATAGGAACCTCTACAAGACCTACGTTATTAACCTTACCACCGAGAGCGAATACCTTTGTACCCTTTGATCCCTCTGTACCAACTGAAGCAAATGCCTCAGCTCCTTCACGAAGGATATAAGGTACGCATGCAAGTGACTCAACGTTATTAACGATAGTAGGCTTCTGCCAGAGTCCCTTGATAGCAGGGAATGGTGGTCTTGGTCTAGGCATACCACGCTTACCCTCGATAGAGTTAAGAAGAGCTGTCTCCTCACCACAAACGAAAGCACCGGCACCAAGACGGATATGGCAGTCAAATGAGAAGTCTGTTCCCATTATGTTCTTTCCGAGAAGTCCCATTTCCTTAGCCTGCTTGATGGCAATCTTAAGTCTGTTAACAGCGATAGGATACTCAGCACGTACATAGAAATAACCATTCTGTGCACCGATAGCATATCCTGCGATCATCATACCCTCGATAACTGCAAGAGGGTTACCTTCAAGGATAGAACGATCCATGAATGCACCCGGATCTCCCTCGTCACCGTTACATACAACGTATTTCTCATCGCCCTCTGATTTCTGAGCAAACATCCACTTACGGCCTGAAGGGAATCCACCGCCTCCACGACCACGAAGTCCTGACTTAAGAACCTCATCAACAACTTCTTCAGGAGTCATTGTAAGCGCTCTCTTAAGTCCCTGGAATGCTCCTGCACCAAGAGCCTCATTAATGTCTTCAGGATTAATCTCTCCACAAGCATGAAGAGCAACTCTCTTCTGCTTCTTATAGAATGTGATATCCTCCTGCTTTGTGATACTTTCATTTGAAGCAGGATCGATATAAAGAAGATGTTCAACGATCTGACCGTGAACGATATCTGACTCGATTATATCTTCTACATCCTCAATCTTTACCATACGATAAAGAGTATCTTCAGGATATATCTTTACGAAAGGTCCCTGTGAACAGAATCCAAAGCAACCAACCATATTTACGGTTACCTTATCTTCAAGGCCCTTCTCTTTGATAATAAATTCGAATTTTTCTTTGATTTCTTTAGAATTACTTGATAAACATCCTGTACCACCACAAAGAAGTATGTGACGCTTACCATCATTGCCACTGATCTTGTCATCAAAACATTTTGTACAAGCGGCAACCTTCTCATCTAACATCTCTACTGACTTGATAGAATCACTCATGACGCTGCCCCCTCTCTATATGATTTGATGATTTCAGGTACCTGTTTTACCTCAACCTTCGGATAAACCTTACCATTGATACTTACTGCAGGTGCGATACCACATGCACCGATACATCTTAAAGCATCGAGAGTAAAGAGTCCATCCTTAGATGTTTCACCGGGCTGAATTTCCAATATCTCGGAAAATTTGTCGATGACATTCTGTGCACCCTTAACATAGCATGCTGTTCCAAGACAACATCCAATAACGTATTTTCCTTTCGGTGTAAGGGAAAAGAATGAATAAAATGTTACTACTCCGTAGATCTCAGCAACCGAAATACCGGTCTTCTTTGATACAAGTTCCTGTACATCAAGTGGTATGTAACCATACTCATTCTGGATGTCACTCAGTATCATCATGAGAGGAGTTTTTTCATCTGCGTATCTATCGCAGATTTCTTCGATTTGTGCTACCGCAGCAGCATTCAACTTGCTCATAATGCAGCCCCTTTCTTATGTTATTTTCAGTGCAAAATAAAGCTTATCCGGCACCAAATTATAATATATTGCATATCTTCTATATTATACAAAAATAACTCGGTTTAATAAACTTAACCTTTAGTAAACCGAGTTAATTATTTTTAGAATTTTAAGGATTTTTTAACTGTTTTTATAAGCTAGCCTGATTGTCTATACATATGTGCATAATATCCATTTCTCTGAATAAGCTTCAAATTAATTTTTACTGATCAAATGAACATCCAACTGATTATATGGAATTTCTATACCGTTTTCTTTGAAATCCTTTAAGATTCTTTCATTAATATTTCTCCTGATCTTCAGATGACGATCATAGGGAACCATGACAAATACACCCAGCTTTACTGAACTTTCACCCAGCTCTTCAACAAATACAGATATAGCGGTTTCTATATCTCCCAGTTCTTCTTTTGTAAGCTTTTCGAGAACACTCTTCGCCTTTACCACATCTGCTTTATATGATATTCCCGTATACACAACCAAAGCCCTCAGAGAATCTGAGCTTTTATTCAGTACACTGTTATTTGTAAGCTGTGAATTGGGTATCTTGATCAGCTCACCGTAAATGTTTCGTATGGTCGTATAATATATCTCAATCAGTTCAACAACACCCTCAACATCCTTATCGGTTATAACAATATAGTCACCCTTTTTGAAAGGCTTTATCACCAGCAGAAGTATTCCGCCTGTAAAGTTTGAAAGTGCCCCCTGCATTGCAAGAGATATTCCCACTCCGGCTGAGGCAACAAGTGCTGCTATAGATGCTTCCTCAACTATATGAAGCTTCGTAATGATCGAAACCAAAGTAAAAATAAGAATTGCATACTTCAGCAGATTCAGTACAAAGTGAGTTGCTATATGATCAAGACCTCTTTTATCCAGCCTTGCCTGTATCTTATTTATTATTGTTTTCAATACCTTGCTTATAACAATGAATATAAGAATCGCAACGGCAAGCTTTACGATAAAATCAAAAACCGATAATCCCTTATTCTGGATCCAGTCTTTAAGATCATCCTCGGAAATGAGGCCTCCCTTTTTATATATCGAATACATATATAACCTCTTTAACTAAGCTTTTTTAATGTTTCAAGAATCAATTTCCAGGTTCTTTTTGTGCTTTCTATATCCAGTTTTTCCCTGAATGTATGAATATCATGGATATCAGGGCCAAAGGAAATGGTATCCAGTCCTTTTATTCCCTTAGTGAAAAATCCGCATTCAACTCCTGCATGAATAGCTTCAACTTCAGGATATTCACCATATAATTCATGGTAGGTATCAACCATTATTTTTGTGATCTTCGAATCCGGATCATACTGCCATCCCGGGTATATACCCTCGGTTTCTATATTTCCCCCTGCAGATTTTGCAATGAGTTCAATATCTTTGATAAGCTCCATCTTCTCATCATCAACACTGCTCCTTACGCAGTATTCAAGGAAAATGTTGTCTGAATAGGTCTCAAGTATTCCGAGATTCAGTGATGTTTGAACCTGTGTAGGATCCTCACTGTTCATAGCCTGTATTCCACTTGGAAGTGAGCTGAAAGCCATGATAAATGAAAGATTGTTCATCTCATCCAGAGGATATGACTTCTGCAGATCAGTAAGTGTTTCATACTCCTCTGTTCCCGGAACAAGTTTTTCAAATGTAAGCTTGATATCCGGATCTGTTTCAGAGTATTCGGAAATGATATCGCCAAAGATACCATTTATCTCATCTTCTAAAAGCTGAGTATTTTTAGATACTACAACAGCTGTGGTTTTAATTGAAAATGCGTTATCCTTAAAACCGCCGTCCACTGAAACGAGTCTCATACTGTCATCAACGAAAAGAAGCTCTTTTAACAGAGAAGCCATGAGTGCATTTGAACTGGCTCTTCCCATTTGAACTTCTACGCCGGAATGTCCACCTATAAGACCTGAGATAACAATCCTGCATCTCTCCCCCTGTGCTCCTCTTCTCAGTATAGGAAAATAGGCTTTTGCGATAGCACCACCGGCACAGGAAACGATAAAGTGTCCCTCTTCCTCAGAATCGATATTCAGCATAGTCTTACCACTCAGTAATGACATATCTAGGGCAGCAGCCCCCAGCATACCTATCTCTTCATCTATAGTAAAGACACATTCAAGAGGCGGATGAACTATGGAGTCATCATCCAGTATGGCAAGCATACAGGCAACAGCTACACCATCATCAGCTCCCAGGGTAGTTCCGTCAGCTGTAACAAATCCATCCTCTATCATAAGTCTGAGACCGTCTTTTGAAAAATCGATATCACAGTCCTCTTCCTTCTCACAGACCATATCAATATGTCCCTGAAGAATAACCGGTTCCTTCATGTCTGTTCGGACAGCATCTTTAAATATAATGACATTCCCACATTCTTCTTTTATATATTTCAGATCATGGTCTTCAGCAAAACGAACCAGATAATCGCTTATCCTGTCTGTATCACGTGAACCGTGAGGAATGGAACAGATTTCTTCAAAATAATGAAAAAACTTCTCAGGTTCAAGATTTGTCAATATGCTCATCCAGTGATTCCTCCAATTTATTTATATAATCAAATCTTCCGCTTATACTGTCATTCATGGCATCATATTTTTTCTGAAACTCTCTCTGCTTGAGAATATCCTGGAAATCTCTTTCTGCCAGAGCCTTTTCAATGGCAATATATGCCTCATCCTTTTCAAACAGAGTTTTAATATATCTTTTACCGTCTCTGTAGCCAAGCTCTTTCTTGATAGCCAGGTCTTCCTTGTCGAAGCATAAGGTTCCGCCGAAAAGATCACCCAGACTTCTGCTTGGACATATACTTATAAACTCTGCATCAGGGAATTTATCAAATCTTGCAAAGCTTTTGGTTGAAAGCTCTATAACTATAAATTTTCTGATACCCATATCATATAGAGGCTTTATGGGAATATTGTCCTTTACACCTCCGTCGACGTAAAAGCCATCATCTATTTCGACAGGTTTATAGATAACAGGTATAGCTGACGAAGCAAGCACAGAACGCTTAACAAACTCCCTGTCCTTACCGTTTAATTCTATATATCTGACCTCATATCTCTCAAACATGGATTCATCATATGAAGCAAGAAGCTTAAGCTCCTCGCCGGTTATCTCCTCTGATGTAACTACATCCGGAGGACATTTTGCAACCGTACAATACACAGGCATGAGACAAGTATTATTTGAATCTTCAAATAATGAATAGCTCAGATACTTATCCATAAGACCTAAGGTTTTGTTTCTGGAAAAATGCAGATCTCCGGCCTTTACAGATTTGAGATCGACATTAAATAATACACTGTAATCAAGCGAATCCCAAACCTCATTCATCTGCTCTACAGCATTATCAATACCATTTGAGGTTTCAGTTGTACCCTCTGCTTTACCTTCCGCGAAAAGGATGGAATTTATGCAGCCTATAGAGGTTCCGGAAACAGCTACAACATCATCCAGTTTCCCTGCCTCAGCAAGAGCTCTGAGAATTCCTGCCTGATATACACCTTTTCCGCCGCCGCCGGCTAAAACAAGTCCTGTTCCTTCCATAAATTTCTCCCTTTCTTTTTTAATTACTGTTCCAGATATTTTTTATTCTTTATAAAATCTATTATATCAAAGCTTGTTGAGGTATCGTTAACAAATATAGTTCCCTCATCCTCGCCATTTAATAATCTGTGGATTATCTCAAGATCTGAAGACTCCAGGATAGCCACATCAGCTCCTGCGTGATTTGCTATCTGAGCCGCTGCTATCTTAGTATACATACCACCGGTTCCGTATCTTGTAACGGTTCCCTTTGCCATCTCTTTAAGAGAATTATCTATCTTTTCAACTATAGAGATACGCTTTGCTTTAGGATTCTTCCGTGGATCATCTGTATAAAAACCGTCTATATCAGTAAGAAGAATAAGCATATCCGCACCTATAAGTGTAGAAACTATGGCAGAAAGAGTATCATTATCTCCGAACTCAATCTCTTCAGTAGCAACCGTATCGTTCTCGTTTACTATGGGGATAATATCCAGATCAATAAGCTGCTTTAAAGTGTTCTGGGCATTCTTACGTCTCTCATCATTTGTAATAACGTCAAATGTAAGAAGAACCTGTGCAGCTTTGTTGTTGTACTCCATGAAAAGCTTCTGATACAGCATCATAAGCTCCCCCTGACCAAGAGCGGCACAAGCCTGGATCATTGAAAGAACCTCAGGTTTTTTCTGAAGTCCAAGTATCTTTCTTCCTACGGAAATAGCTCCTGAGGATACAAGGACAACATCCTTTCCCTGATTCTTGATATCACTGATGATTCGGATCATTTTCTCCACCTTCATCAGATCCAGTTCTCCTGTCTCCTGATGTACCAGTGAAGATGAACCTACTTTGATAACGATTCTCTGTTTGTCTTTTAGTGTTTCTCTGATGTTCATTTTTATCTTTCCTCTTATATTATAAATATTTTGATGTTTCGTATGATTTATAGCATTCTATCAGGTCTTCTATCAGATAATCCGAAACTGCTTCGGCAACCTTTATTCCATCTGCTCCTGCTGACGTTATACCTCCGGCGTACCCCGCACCTTCGCCTGATGGAAACACTCCCGGATATCCCGGAGCCATCATGTTTTCTTCTCTGGTGATTCTTACCGGAGAACTTGTACGAGATTCAACGGCAGCTATTACTACATCGGGATCATCAAATCCATTTATTTTTTTTCCGAAAACCGGCATGGATTCTTTGATAGCTGTATTTATATACTCAGGAAGTAAATTATTTATGTCAGTACCGGATACATTTCCTTTAAACATAAGCTCTGAATTATCGATATCATCACAGTCTCTATCGGATATATAATCACCATATGTCTGAACCGGTATAAAACCTTTTCCTGCCCTAAAAGCCTTTTCCTCAAGACTACGTTGATAATAAGCACCTGATAATACTCTGTATTCACCATAGGATTCATTATCGAAATCCTCCGGCTCAACATTTACTACTATGGCTGAATTGGAATATTTACCATTTCTACCGCTATAGCTCATTCCGTTAATATGAAGTCCGCCACCTTCGGATGAGGCATTGACCACATAACCTCCGGGACACATACAGAATGAGAATACATTTCTTCCCGCCTCCGTATGATTTACAAGCTTATAATCCGCATTCGGAAGGGATTTATATTTCAACCTATAATCCTCACCATACATAGCTTTATTAATGGTTTCAGCATCATGAATGACTCTGACCCCCATGGCATAGGCCTTTTGTTCAAGCTTAAAATCTTCATCCACAAGCATCTTATAGGTATCTCTGGCACTATGACCTATGGCAAGAATGACTGTGTGGGTTTCAGTCTTATACTCTTCCATATCAGTATGAATCGTCAGTTCATAGGTGGGAAGTTCTGATTCATACCCGAACTCGGAATTTGTGCGTTTCAAATGTATATCCGTCAGTTTATGACCGAATCTTACCTCTCCACCCAGTCTTTCAATATACTGACGCATGTTTTTCATTATACTCACAAGCTTATCGGAACCAATATGTGGTTTTGACTCATATAAAATAGATTCGTCGGCTCCAAACTCATGAAAGGTCTGAAGTACTTCTTTAAAATAGCCTGCTTTATCCTTGTTTCCGGTATTCAGCTTGCCGTCTGAAAAGGTTCCTGCTCCACCTTCACCAAAGCAGACATTACTCTCAGGATTTAAAGTACTATCTGTATCACCGGAGTTATGTGTTCCGGACCAGAATCTTTTTATATCCTCAGTTCTGGTATCTACATCACGGCCTCTTTCAAGAACTACAGGTTTGAAACCGGCTTTTGCAAGCTTTATTGCAGCATGATACCCCGCAGGACCTGATCCTATAATAAAAGGTCTGAAGGATTTATCTATATCTAAAAATTCTCGGATTTCGGTATTAAGAATATGAGGAAATATATATTTAGCCTCAACAGTTAACATAATATTATTATCGTTAATCTTCTTGACAACCTGCTCCTCATTATTCAGATTTACCCCTACCGAAATCTGATAATGAATATCATTATGCTTTCTTGAGTCCAGGGATTTCTTTAATATCTTATAAGATGAAATATCCTTTATCCGCAGCTTTCTGCATATGAGACTTTTCAGATCCTTTTCCTGATAATCTGTTTTCAGCTTTAAATTTCTGATAACTATCATGTACTATCCCAGCCTTAAACCGCATTTCCGGCTATATATCCGGTTACAAATGCAAAAGTAAGATTATAGCCACCGCATTTTCCTAAAACATCTGTTGCTTCACCAACAGCATATATTCCCTCTCCCAGCGTTCTTTCGGGACTGATCATCATGGTGTATGGATTAATATACGATGTTGTGATACCTCCTGCCGATGCCTGAGACATATCGAAGCCTGCTTTACTACGTACTATAACTTTCCACTCTGTTATTTCCTGATATAAGCCTCTGGCACCTGTTTCCGTTACTTCCTTAAGTGTAAGACTTATGTCCGGTATTCCATAGAATTTTCTGATCATATAGACCGCCAGTTTATCATTAATATATCCGTTAACAAACTGATCCAGCCTCATATCCGGATAATGATATTTTACTTTATTAAATTCATCAGCGAATTCATCTTCGGATTTTTTCGGAAGCAGATTTATTTTTACTTCATCACCGGAATGCATATAGTATGAAAGGTTAAATGTAACTATACCGCTGATTCCCTGATCAGTTATCTGAAGTTCCCCAAGTTCACTGTGACCTTTAACGGAAAGTCTTGCCTTAGTTCTTATTCCGGAAAGAGAACTTACGTCTTCATTTAGATAAACAGGACAAAGAGCACACTCATAATTTGATCTTGGAACACGAAGGCTTCCGAGAAGCTCTTCACTGAGAACCGGATTAGTGGCTCCAAGTCTTTCCTGCGAGAAACCGCCTGTGGCTATTATAATATTTTTAGCCAGAAGAAAATGCTCAGTCTCTTCATTATCTCTGAGAACATTCAGCATAACCTTATAGACATGCTCATCCTCACGTTCCACAGAAAAAACAGTAGCTTTGTTAATTATCCTGGCCCCATGGTATTTTGCAGCCTCCGTAAGTGCCCATACAACTGTTGAAGCCTGCTGACTTGAAGGATAAATATAACCGTTTTTATTCATTATCTGAACGCCCAGCTTATTAAAATAATCAACCACAAAGCTGCGCTGTCTCATACCCGTTGACTTGTAAAGGACTTCAAACACATCGTCTGCAAATACATTTTCATAGTATGTATCCTCTTCCCAGTCATCGTTTGTAAGGTTACATTTTCCATTTCCCGTTGCATATAGCTTGTTACCGGGCTTTTTATTTTTATCCGCAACTACGCAAGAAAGCCCCCTTCGGGAGCTTTCGATTGCGGCCACAAGTCCTGATGCACCTGCGCCAATTATGCAAATGTCATAAACATCATTTTTCATTAAGTATTCCTTTACTGATAAGCAACATCATTATTATCTGTATCAGGGAAAAGAGTTACATATGTAGTTCCGGGATTCAGCTTAAGCTCCTGTCCGTCATCAGTGTAGAAATGTGTTACACCGTAATCTGAACAAGCACCTGTTCTCATCTGAGTCTGTCCGAAAATCTCTTCTTTATATGCAAATTTCTTCTTTGCATTCTTCTCCCATGTGATGTGAATAACCTTACCATTTGTACAGTAAAGACCTGATCCCTTACCAACATCGTCAATATACTTACTTCCAACCTCATCACTGAGTACATAGTGAGGACAGAATTCATAGATGACATTCTTGAATGCCAGCTGATTTCCTGATGTCTCATCTATCTGTACATTTCCGTAAGTAAACTTCTTATAAAGCTTTGTTGATGGATCATACTCGAAGTATGGCTTTGATTCAAGGTTACTTGAAACAGAAATCTTATTACATGTCTCTCCGCCTTCAAGATCCTTATCTTCCATATTGAAGCTGAACATACTTTCATACTTATCACATTTATCAAAGTCAAAGCCCTTGTCCTTCATACCCTGAAGAACCTTTTCACCTGATGTATATCCTGTAAACTCTGAACCGTATCCCGGTCTTGAAACTCTGAATCCATATGCAGATGACTCAGTATTAAGGTTCATATCATCAAGATCCTCTATAAGAGGCATCTCCATCATAGCCCAGATACCACCCCAGTGAACAAGAACAGCATCAAGCTCAAGAGCCTTTCTGTCGAAGTTTACACGAGTACTTCTGACAGGACCTATCTTATCCATTGTTTTAAGTGTTTCCTGATCAAATACACAGAGAAGACGTGAGATACCACCCTCCTCAAGCATTTCGAATACGACATCAGCCTTTTCAACGCCTGACTGAGGCAGACCAAGGTTGTTATTAACAACCATTATTGCTACATATCTTTGTTTATCCTGCTCAGGAGTTACCCAGCTACCGTTGATATCACTGAGAACCTTTCCGTCCTTCATCATTGATACATTGCTCGGATCCTCCATCATTGAAGCATCAGAAAGCTCTACGGAATATGATGAAGTTGTTGTTTCTTCACTCTTTTCTTCATCCTTTCCACATCCTGCAAATGAACCAAGGCAAAATACTGCTGATAATGCAAGAGCAACTATTTTTTTCTTATTCATAATCTCTGGTATATCCTTTCATGTTTAAAATTTGGGTTTGCATATTTTCCATTTCCATTCTTTCGTCGTCATCAATATGATCATAACCAAAGAGATGCAGGCAGCTGTGAGCAACCAGAAATGCTATCTCCCGCTTTTCACTATGACCATATTCCTTAGCCTGAGAACTGACCTTTTCAAGGGAAATAACTATATCTCCGAGAAGAAGCTCTCCGGATTCGGGATTGAAATAATCCTGTGGATACTTCTCAACATACGAAAGATCTCCCGGACTGTCAAAATCCAGCATAGGAAATGATAGTACATCAGTGGGGCTGTCGATACCACGTTCTGAACTGTTTATCTCATGAATACCATCATTATCCGTAAGTGTAACGGATACTTCGCATTCATATGGACATTTAACAAATGTCACTGAAGCATCGATGACAGTCTTTATGATCTCATCGAACTCTTCAGGATAATCGATATCAGATTCATTGATTATCGAAATACTCATAATACAAACCTCACAATGTGGCATTTTACCATAAATACGCTATTTAATCAAGTTTATAGGGCCTCTGACCTTTACCGTTTTGGTAAACTCGTGTTTCTTGTTTTCTTGGAATCATACTTCTCGTATGCTTCAACTATCTTCTGTACAAGCGGATGTCTTACAACATCCTTACTTGTCAGGTTACAGATAGCTATACCCTCAATATTTCTTACAACTCTGAGAGCTATATCCAGACCGGATTTAGTTCCATGAGCCAGATCCTTCTGGGACTGGTCTCCGGTGATAATAGCCTTTGAACCAAATCCGATACGCGTAAGAAACATCTTCATCTGAGATTCAGTTGTATTCTGAGCCTCATCCAGTACAATAAATGCGTTATCCAGTGTTCTGCCTCGCATATAAGCAAGAGGAGCAACCTCTATAAGTCCTTTTTCCATATTTTTCTGGAAAGACTCGGCCCCCATTATCTCGTATAATGCATCATAAAGAGGCCTGAGATACGGATCTATCTTGCTCTGAAGGTCTCCGGGAAGGAATCCCAGCTTCTCTCCTGCTTCTATTGCCGGTCTTGTGAGGATTATTCTTTCAACATCGCCCTTCTTGAAAGCTGTAATAGCTTTAGCCATAGCAAGATAAGTCTTACCTGTACCGGCAGGACCTGTTCCGAATATGATCATATTATTATCTATGGCATCTACATACTTCTTCTGACCGAAGGTCTTTGGTCTTATAGGTCTTCCTGCAAGTGTATGACATATAAGCTCATCATCCTTTTCAAGATCACTGGCCTTTCCACCGTCACCATCTGATGCGAGACGGATCGCATAGTCAACATTCTGATCAGTTATTTCTTTTTTATTATTTGAAATAATAAGCAGATCATTTATAACTCTTTCAGCTTTAGCAACCGATGTTTCCTCCCCCTCAAGTATAAGTCCATCACCTCTGTAAACATAGGTGATATCAAAAGTCTTTTCAATTTTCCTGATATTCTTATCATACTGACCGAAAATAGTCTGTATATGATTTTCATCGATTTGAATAGTTTTCTTATCTACAGCCAATTTATTCTCCCTGATTTATTATTGAAAATAAAACGCCACGTCCATAATCTGAACGCGGCGAATAGTACTTAAATACTTATTACTTATATTTACGCTTTCTAGCAGCCTCAGACTTCTTCTTACGTCTTACTGATGGCTTTTCGTAATGCTCTCTCTTACGGATTTCCTGCTGGATACCGGCCTTAGCACAGTTTCTCTTGAATCTTCTAAGAGCGCTATCGAGTGTTTCATTCTCTTTTACAACTACGCTTGACATTCTATCTACCCTCCCTCCATATTGGGAATAAACGTGCATATAAAACACGCGACTGTTATTATAACATACTCAGAATACTTGTCAAGGACGTTTTTTCACATCCTAGGGACTTATCCCACCTGTTTCTTAACTTCTTCAACACCTGCACTGAGTGCATCCTGTATCCTGGAAGCATCTTTTCCACCAGCCTGAGCCATGTTTGGACGACCGCCACCGCCGCCACCAACAATAGGTGCTATAGTCTTTATGATGTTTCCTGCGTGTACTCCTGCAGATACCGCATCATCTGATGCCATAACTATAAGACTTACCTTGCCGCCCATATCAGAAGCCATGATAACTACAGCCTTACCGAGTTTAGCCTTATAATCATCTCCGAGGTTTCTGAGAGCATTCGGATCAACTCCCTGAACAGCCATAGGAAGAACCTTAACTCCATTTACATCAACTACACTGTCTTCTGCACTTGAAGCAGCTGCCTTAGCCATCTTATCCTTAAGACTCTGATTCTCAGACTGAAGAGCCTTAATCTCTTCCATAAGAGATTGAATCTTCTCAGTAAGCTTTGCAGGCTCTGTCTTAGCAGCCTTTGCAGCAGCATTAAGTCTGTTCTCCACATCTGCATAATATGCGGCAGCACCAACAGATGTAAGAGCCTCTATACGTCTTACTCCGGCAGCTATACCCTGCTCAGATACAATCTTGAAGGAACCGATAACACTTGTATGAGGTACATGAGTACCACCACAAAGCTCTATAGACCAGTCGCCCATATTTACAACACGAACTGATTCACCGTATTTCTCACCGAAAAGAGCCATAGCCCCTGTTTTCTTAGCCTCATCAAGAGACATAACCTGTGTGTTTACTTCAAGATCAGCACCGATTTCTTTATTTACCAGTTCTTCTACCTTACGGATTTCATCCTGAGTCATAGCCTGATTATGGGAGAAATCAAAACGAAGTCTTCCTTCCTCAACAAGAGAACCTGCCTGCTCAACGTGATCCCCAAGAACAGTTTTAAGAGCCTTTTGAAGAAGGTGTGTAGCCGAATGGTTCTTACATATAAGTGAACGTCTGTCAGCATCAACTGAAAGCTTTACAGTCTCACCCTTTTTGAACTCACCGGACTCAACATATCCCATATGAGCAGTCTTCTTTCCGGCCACATGAACTGTATCCGTAACAATAAACTTAGCACTTCCATTGGTGATAACACCGGTGTCTCCTACCTGACCACCCATGGTAGCGTAAAATGGAGACTTCTCAACTATGATAGTTCCCTCTGTTCCCTCTGAAAGGCTGTCTGCAAGACCATCACCATTTGCAAGGACGATTATATCGCTATCTGTTGAAAGCTCAGTGTATCCTGTAAACTCCGTATCCTTTTCATCTCTGACAGGCTCAAATATATTTGCATCAGTAGTAAGCTTGGCTGAGAAATTCTGATTTTCTCTGGCTCTCTGCTTTGCAGCCTCCATAGCCTTTGCAAAACCGTCCTCATCAACTGTGAGTCCGTCCTCTGCTGCCATCTCAACTGTAAGCTCGATAGGGAAGCCAAATGTATCATAAAGATAAAATGCCGACTCACCGTCTATGGAACCTGTAGAATTTTTCTCATCAAGGATCTTCTTAAATTCCTTCATTCCATTTTCAAGAGTGCTCTCAAAACGAACAATCTCCTTATCAAGCTCTGTAAGTATAAATTCCTTATTCTTCTGAAGCAGCGGATAACTGTCATCATATACTTCATCAATATATATTTTAGCAATATCCAGAAGATTTTCCTTCTTGAGTCCAAGAGTACGTCCATGTCTTACAGCTCTTCTGATAAGACGACGGAGTACATAGCCTGCTCCGACATTTGAAGGAAGAAGCTTTGCTGCGTCACCTATAAGCATAACACTTGTACGCATATGATCCGCAAGGATTCTCATTGACTTTGTAAGAGACTCATCCTTCTCATACACGGTTCCTGCATTCTTTTCTATATAAGCGATAACTGCTGAGAAAAGGTCTGTTCTGTATACATCCTTTGTACCGTTAAGGAAAGCAAGATTTCTTTCTAGTCCCCAGCCTGTATCTACATTTTTCTGCTTAAGAGGTGTAAGATGACCGTCCTGATGCTTTTCATACTGCATAAACACATCGTTACCAAGCTCAGTATACTTTCCACAGTCACATCCCGGTCCACAATCAGGACCACAGTCAGGAACGTCAGCTATATAGAACATCTCACTGTCAGGACCACAAGGGCCATATTCAAGTCCCCACCAGTTATCCTTTGCAGGGAGATAATATATATTCTCAGGCTTGAATCCGGAAGCTATTCTGTACTGAGCCCCCTCTTCATCTCTCGGAGCATTCTCATCACCTGCAAATACTGTAGATGCAAGGTGGTCAGCATCGAAGCCGAATACCTGAGTAAGAAGCTCAAAGCTCCATTTACATCTATCTTCCTTGAAATAATCACCAAGACTCCAGCTACCCATCATTTCAAAGAAGGTAACATGGCTCTTATCTCCAACCGAATCGATATCGTTTGTACGGACACAGCCCTGTACATTACACAGTCTCGTACCCATAGGGTGCTTCTCACCGAGAAGATAAGGCATGAGCGGCTGCATTCCCGCAACATTAAAGAGAACACCCGTAGAACCGTCAGATACCAGTGATACAGCACCCACATCTACATGTCCTCTCTCCTTATAGAACTCAATCCAGGTTTTTCTTAATTCTTTTGAAGTAAACTGTTTCATAATTCTTCGCTCCTTAATATATCATAAAGATTCTTCGTCGCTATGCTCCTCAGAATGACAGAAAAATGTCATCCTGAGCGAAGCGAAGGATCTTTTTACTCGCGTCGTGCCAGCTCATCCGCAATCTCTTCCCATGTAACACCACGCTCAGCCATAAGCACCATAGCATGGTAAAGGAAATCGGCCATTTCGTACTTTATTTCTTCAGTATTTGGATTCTTAGCAGCTATAACAAGCTCAGTACATTCCTCTCCAACCTTCTTAAGTATCTTATCAAGTCCCTTATCAAAGAGGTAATTTGTATAGCTTCCTTCACGAGGATTTTTCTTTCTGTCGAGAATGACACCATAAACATCCTCAAACACAGACATAACATCCTTTTCCTTTGTTTCGGAAACCTCAGTTAAAGGTGTAAAGAAACAGGTAGGATTACCCGTATGGCATGCAGGTCCTTCCTGTCTTACCTTTGCAAGTATAGTATCCTTATCACAATCTATAATAAGACTTATCATATGCTGGAAATGTCCGGATTCCTCACCCTTAGTCCAAAGCTTTTCACGGGAACGGCTCCAGTAAGTCATAAGTCCTGTTTCGAGAGTTTTCTGATAAGACTCCTCATTCATATAAGCCATCATCAGAACCTCTCCGGTCTTATAATCCTGGGCAATACAAGGGATAAGGCCATCACTGTTTAGCTTGAAATCAGAGAAGTCGATTTCTGATAAACTTTCATCCCCGGAAGTGGAATTCTGAACAAAAGCTTCAACCTCGGAACGACTGGAGAAAACCTTCTCAGGAAATCTTTCCTTAGAATATTCGTAAAGCTTATAGAAAGATGATTCATTATCAAAGCCTTCAAGATCGAATACAACAAACTTTACACCACCGTAAAGAATGTGTTTAACGTCATCAAATACTGCGTCTTCATGATGAAGAATAACACAGGCATAAGGCTTTTCCGTAACACTGTCTAAAAAAGATTTTTCTATCTGATCTTCAAGAGATATATTGATAGAACTGCTGATTGGAAAATAAGACATGAACATATTATAATGCTCCTTTCGTAGAGAGAAGACCTCCCTCAAGTCTTGAATCGTAGCTTGTAGCTATATCCAGAGCATTTGCAAATGCTTTGAATGTAGCTTCAATGATATGGTGATTATTCAGACCATCAAGCTGCTTTATATGAAGATTCATCTCAGCAGTGTAGCTCACTGCATAGAAGAATTCTCTTGCCATTTCTGTATCAAAATTACCAACCTTCGGAACTGTAAGATTTAAGTCAAAGTTCAGATAAGGTCTTCCGGAAAGATCTATGGCACAAAGAACAAGGGTCTCATCCATAGGCATGGTAAATGAACCATATCTTTTGATACCGGCCTTATCACCAACAGCCTCCTTGATGGCTTTACCGAGAACTATACCCGTATCCTCAATAGTATGATGACAGTCAACCTCCAGATCGCCCTTTACAACACAGTTCATATCGAAGAATCCATGTTTTGCAAAGCTTTTCAGCATATGATCAAAGAAACCGATTCCCGTGTCAACGTTGGCTACACCGGTTCCGTCAAGATTCAGAGCCAGCTTTATATCTGTTTCAGCCGTTTTTCTCTCTATACTTGCTTTTCTATCCGCCATATCATTCTCCCTTCATATTCACTTCATGTTTGATTAATGTCATAAAATGAATACACCTAGATTTATATTACTTATATTTCGCCTTAAGCAAAAGAAACGTCACTCGAGACCGTTTTGGGTCTGAGTACTTAGTGATTCACATTTTATTTAAATCTAACTGCAATCGAATTCGCATGCGCTGTAAGTCCCTCAGCCTTTGCGAAGGTCTCTATATCTGTATGAACAGCCTTGAGTGCATCTTCTGAATAGCATATAATGCTGGACTTCTTAACAAAATCATCCACACCAAGAGGTGAGAAGAATCTTGCTGTTCCATTGGTAGGAAGAACATGATTCGGTCCTGCAAAATAATCTCCGAGAGGTTCAGATGAATACTCTCCAAGGAATATAGCCCCTGCATTCTTTACATGTGTCATAGTCTCCCAAGGATTCTTTGTAAGTATCTCAAGATGCTCAGGAGCAATCTCATTTGTTGCATCTATGGCATCCTCCATAGTTTCGGCAACAAAAATATTTCCGAAATTATCAAGTGATTTCTGAATAATTTCTGGAGCAATTTCTTTCCGACCTCTGAATTTGCCAAAATTCAGTTGTCCACAAAATCTGTCTTCCAGGTCGAAATCAAAGGCATCGCAGAAACGCCCAAGGGAGCGCTCGATCTCATCGAAATGGTGACGCGCGCACAGTTCGAAAAATTGTGTGTGCCCCTCGTAGAGCGTTCCCTCTCCATCTGCAAGGGGGTTTTCGATAAAGCGGGCATCGATAAGACGACGTTGAACGATGTCGTCCTCGTCGGCGGTATGACGCGTATGCCGCTCATCCGCGAACGCGTCCAAACATTCTTTGGCAAAAGGCCGAATGTTTCGATTAATCCGGATGAAGCCGTCGCCATTGGTGCCGCGATTCAGGCCGCCGCCCTCGTCAATGAAGCCGACAATGTCCTCTTGTTGGATGTCGTTCCTCTGACGTTGGGCATTGAGGCTGCTGCAGGAGTTTTCATTCCGCTTATCCCTAAGAACACAAAGATTCCGCACCGAGTAAGCCGCGTGTTTACGACGAATCGTGATAATCAGGATCAAGTTACGATCTCCATCTTCCAAGGAGAAAATAACTATTGCAAAGATAACACGCTGCTTTCGACGTTCGTCCTTTCCGGAATTCGCGAGGCGCCGCGCATGGAACCAAGAATCGAGGTTTCGCTTCGCATCGATGCCAACGGTATTCTTTCTGTGACTGCGATTGACCTCGATACGAATGTCTCTCAATCGGTTCAGATTGTGGATATGGCTTCGCGGGCACGATCGGCGATCAATGAACAGGCGGATTTATCGTCGGCACCGCTTGCGGCAAATAGCACGCTCTTCTAAACCGAAAGAATTGCGCTTTCATCCTGATCGACATCTCCGCTGAAGGCGCGTAAAACACCTGCGTGCTTTTCTCGGTTCAGAAAAGTATTCCGTTTATCCGTGCGGATGCGAGGCATGGATAAGCGTTTGCTCCATCGCATCTACGACAGCATTGCTTTTGCTTCAGTATTACCATGATTATTCGATTAGAACAGTTATCGCACCAAGCTCAGACCGTCATCAAGCAGTTTCTCCACATGCGCCCAGTGCCTCAGGTTCCGGCGTGGGTGGGGTGCGCCGAACAGCTTAAAAACAAAGGATTGCGGCTCGATGCCGCCGTCATCATGGATCTGATCACGGCTAAATATGACCGCGAAACGGCGCGTAAACAATGGAAACGCTTCTCTGGAATTGATGTCTCTGAACGCGGTAAAGGCCATGGATACGCAGGACATGGGCTCGCTTTGGGATATCCGCCCGTCTGCATGATGGGAGAACTCTACTCTGCCGTGGGCGAAAGAATTACGCGTTGCCACATCATTGAAGGCTGGAAAA
>CACZLA010000036.1 GCA_902781895.1 uncultured Lachnospiraceae bacterium | reverse complement strand
TCTTTTCAAGAAATACGAAGATTAATAAAAAAAGAAGGCTTCCCCTTGAGGGCGCTACTTGCCGGGGGCAAGTGCTTAGCGCACCGAAAAGGCCAAGCTGTCAGCGAAGCTGACTGATGAGGTGTAAAATGGAACTTAATTCAAATCAGATAAGAGAAATAATACCGCATCGTTATCCGATGCAGCTTATAGACAAGATTACGGATTTTGAACCCGGACAGTGGGCAGAGGGAATCAAATGTGTTTCCGTAAACGAACCATTCTTCCAGGGACATTTCCCAGAGGAGCATGTTATGCCGGGAGTTCTTATAGTTGAAGCTCTTGCTCAGTGCGGAGCAGTTGCCATACTTTCGGCAGATGAGTTTAAGGGTAAGATAGCATTTTTCGGTGGTATCAAAAATGCCAGATTCCGTAAGCAGGTAAAACCGGGAGATGTTTTAAATCTCAGATGCGAGATAACCGGCAGACGCGGTCCTCTTGGATTCGGAAAGGCAGTTGCAACTGTTGATGGTAAAGTAGCTTGTCAGGCTGAGATATCCTTTGCAATAGGAGATGCTGAGTGATATCCGAATATAAATAGTTTAGGAGATGAGCATAAATGAATGAAAAGGAAAGACTGGAAAGGAATCCGCTTTCCGCTGTATATTCAAAATTCAGAGCTCTCTATTACAGAGATGTGCTTCATAGAGTAAAACTCAGAGAACTATCACTGACTACGTCTGAGGTTTATTGTGTTGATATTATTCATAATCTTGATAAACCGACGATTCAGGAGTTTTCAAACTATATCGGAATATCTACTCCGAATGCATCCTATAAGATAAACTCGCTTATTAAGAAGGGTTATCTGAAGAAGGTTCAGTCAGAGACAGATAAGAGAGAATTCATTCTCGATGTTACGGAAAAGTATTATCGTTATTACAATATCAACGAA
This sequence comes from uncultured Lachnospiraceae bacterium, assembly GCA_902781895.1. Taxonomy (GTDB): domain Bacteria; phylum Bacillota; class Clostridia; order Lachnospirales; family Lachnospiraceae; genus Eubacterium_Q. The sequence goes on along the minus strand of CACZLA010000036.1, from coordinate 20,089 downwards.
AAATATCTTGATATAGTTGAGAACCGTCTTCAGGAAACTCTCTCGAAGGAAGAGTTTGAAGCATTTAATGGGACTCTGAAAAAAATATATGAAGAGATACTTCCTGATCTGGATCTGGATAGTCTGGACAGTGAATGATTACTATATTTCCTTAAATGGAATCGCAAGATATAGTTTTTTAAGGTAAAACTAATGATATTATGTTATACTTCAAGCTGGATGTGAAATACCATCCGGCTTTTGTTTTATTAAATCATGTCATTTTTATAAAATTTGTCATTTTATAAAATCTTGTCATTCTGAGCGAATCAGCTCACGATTCAAAGAATCGGGGGTCTGTCCGAAGGACAGAAGCATTCTGCGTAGCAGAATTAAAGACATACGGAGTATGGCTTTTATATCANNNNGGGGTCTGTCCGAAGGACAGAAGCATTCTGCGTAGCAGAATTAAAGACATACGGAGTATGGCTTTTATATCACAAAGTGATATAGCTCAAGAATCTTTTTAACAGGGAGATACATTTAATGGGAAGTATATACGGCGAGTATGAAAATACTCTTAAGCTTATAAAAGAGAAAATGGAAAAAAGACTGAGCAGTTATCAGGAAAAGATATTTTCTGAAACCGGTGAGAACGGATTCGAACATCTCATCGCCCGTATTAAGTCAGATGAAAGCATGCGTGACAAATGCAGGCGTAAGGGTGTTCCGGAAACCGTGGAGTCTGCACTGGGTGTCATGAAGGATTCCATAGGCATCAGAATAGTATGTTCCTTTGTGGATGAAGTTTATGCTTTAGTTGATTACATTAAGGATTTTAATGATGTTGAAGTGGTGGATGAAAAGGATTTTATCAGACGTGCCAAGCCAAATGGATACAGAAGCTATCATATGATACTTGCTGTCAATTCGGATGAAAAAGATTTTAGAGGTAATGTTCCGGGAAGGTATTATGTTGAGGTGCAGCTGAGGACTATTGCCATGGATACATGGGCTTCACTTGAACATAAAATGAAGTATAAGAAGGATATTCCGAATCAGGAGCTTCTGGTGGCTGAGCTGAAGCGCGTTGCCGATGAACTGGCATCATGTGATCTTTCCATGCAGACCATCAGGGATCTGATAAACGGCTGATATAAGAAGATGAGCAGCTGATATAAGAAAATAAACAGCTGAGATAAAAAAATAAACAGCTGAGTTTAACAGTACGTAGTTAAGAAAAAATAAAAAGTAGCAGAAAAGGAAAAAAGATTATTATGAATATATTATTAGCAGAAGATGAAAAGGATCTGTCCCGTGCGCTGGTGGCAATCCTTGAGCATAACGGTTACACGGTAACTGCGGTTTATAACGGTCAGGAGGCAGTGGATGCGGCAAAGACAGGAGCATATGATTGTATGGTTCTGGATATAATGATGCCTGTGATGGATGGTATAACAGCACTTGGGCTCATCAGAGAATCCGGAGATACTACTCCCGTCCTTATGCTTACGGCAAAGGCGGAAATGGATGACAAGGTTGCCGGGCTTGATGCCGGGGCAGATGATTATCTGACAAAACCATTTGTCATGGTCGAGCTGCTTGCGCGTATCAGATCTCTTACAAGGAGAAAGGGAGAATACAGTCCGAAGAAGCTGTCGTTTGGTTCGGTTACGCTTGATGTTTCGGGACAGGAACTGATATCGGAAAATGCAGTTAGACTTGCGGGAATGGAAGCATCCCTTATGGAGTTCTTTATGATGAATCCTGAAAAAAGCTTTACGATGGATGAGATTTATTCACATGTCTGGAAAGAGGAGGAAGCAGTTCCGGAGGTTGTGTGGGTTTATATATCTTATCTTAGAAATAAACTCAGATCCATTTCCGGGGATATAGAAATAGTCGGAGAAAAGGATGGAGTTTTTTCACTGACACTAATTAGGTAAAAGGTCAAAAGGAGAAACAATGTTAAAAAAGCTCAGATTTAAGTTTATAGCAATTTCTACGCTAGCTATGGTGGTAGTGCTTTTTCTGGTGCTCGGACTTGTAAATCTTGTAACATATTCAAATGCATTATCGGATATTAACTCAACTCTGGATTATATCTCAAGTCAGGAGGGAGAAATAGTTGCAGAAAGTGAAAGTACAACGAACTACAGCAAACTGACTCCTGAGACAGCATATGAGACAAGATATCTGTTTCTGGTTGTGGGCAGTGACGGAGCATATGTTACTCTGAATGATGAACATATAGCTGCAATCACTAAGGATGAGATGGATTCTTTTATAGCTAATGCATTATCAGATGATGAAACATCCGGTATTTTTCAGTTTAAAGGACTTTACTATGCGTATTTAAAAGAAAAGAGTAATGATCAGTTAAAACTCACTATTATGGACTGTACCAGGACCATGTCTTCGGTACATTACTTTTTCACGTTTTCACTTTATGTGGGTGCCCTCAGCTCGCTGCTTACATTTCTTGTTCTTTCATTTTTTGCAAAGAGGGCGGTTGCTCCTTACGTCAAAAATAATGAGGCACAGAAACAGTTTATTACAAATGCCAGTCATGAGCTGAAGACTCCTCTTGCCGTAATTTCTGCAAATACTGAAGTTATAGAAATGATGAACGGTAAGAATGAATGGACCGAAAGCACTGTAAATCAGGTAAGCCGTATGTCTGAACTCATATCCAGACTGGTTGTTCTGTCGAGACTTGAGGAAAGAGAAGATATAGTGCTTAAGGATGTTGACTATTCAGCCGAAGCAGCAAAGTCTGTTGCAAATTTCAAGACGGTTGCGGAAACGAAGGGACTGAAACTGGAAAGCGTTATTGAAGAAGATATTCATGTGGAGGCAGATGAGAAGGGTATATTTGAACTGATAAACATACTTCTGGATAACGCGGTTAAATACTGTGATGATGGTGGCGCCATCCTGATAGTTCTTTCTAAAAAAGGAAAGAATTCTTCACTGGTTGTTTCGAACGATTATGCAGAGGGTGAAGGGGTTGATTACAAGAGATTTTTCGACAGATTCTACAGAGAGGATCAGTCCCATAACAGTTCGAAAAAGGGATATGGTATCGGTCTATCCATGGCGGAAAGTCTGACCCATATGTTTAAGGGGAAAATACATGTAACTTATAAGAAGCCGATCATCAGTTTTACGGTAATTATTTAAGTCATTTTCTAGGAAATATTGCTTGTTTTGGTTGCAATAGTTATCGGAGTTCAAGTATAATGTAAGTTAATAGTATCCATAAACGGATAAAAGGACGAATCCTTTCGAATCCGTCCTTTTACCATTAGTGAAGGTTAAAAGTATTTATATGATTTAAGAAGATTTTATCTTCTTAAACAGGGGGCTTATCTATTTATACTCCCATTATAATTAACAGTTTTTTGATTGTATATAAGAATCATGCAAATTGTATTAAAATAATGAGTGATTTTTGCGGTTACACAAACTCTGACTTTAATACATGAAGAAAAGGGGGAGTAACTATGTCGAAGGTAATGGAAGAAGTAACGAAAAGTGTTTTTTTGGAAAGAGAAAGTGATATAAAGCATCCTACGTATGATGCTGAGATGGCATTTTACAATCTTATAGCAGACGGAAAGCTGAATGAGGTTCGTGATAGCTGGGATAAAGCACCCAGATCTGATGCAGAGGAGCGTGGGGTTCTGTCTGATGATCCGGTGGTAAATGCAAAATACCATATGGTAGCCATGACTGCCATTATAACCAGAGTGTGTATCGGAAAGGGGATGCCGCAGGACATTGCTTACAAGATAAGTGATGTATATATAAGAAAGGCTGATAGTGCCAAAACAGTTGATGATGTTCATAAGGTTCAGTGGGATATGGTACAGAATTTTACCCAGTATTCTATTGAGTCAAAACAAAGTCAGATCAATTCAAAGCAGATCAGACAGTGTATTAACTATATCAGAGAACATGCACATGACAGCATAACGGTTTCTGAGATAGCCGAGTCAGTGGGCCTGAATGAGACTTATCTGTCAAAGCTCTTCAAGAAGGTTATGGGCTGTACAGTCAGTGAGTACATCAGAAATGAAAAAATAGCTGAAGCCTGCTATCTGCTTACATATACGGATAAGACCAGTATAGAGATAGCTACGGATCTGTCTTTTTCATCACACAGCTATTTTATCAGCGTGTTTAAAAAGGTTAAGGGTATTACTCCAAAAGAATACAGAAATCAGAATAGAGAGATGAAGTAATATGGACTATCCTGAAGAAACAAAAACAAGAAAAGAAGCAGAAGAGATTGCCAAGGTGTTTTCCCGTACCAAAGAGTTTACGGATGCCATGACACTTTACAGATGTGCCATTATGGAGATCGAAACAAAGCTGAAGGTGCTGAATGAAGAATTCTCCCTTCAGTATGACAGAAATCCTTTCGAATCCATAGAATCAAGACTTAAAAGTCCCACCAGTATAGTTGAAAAGATGCTGAATAAGGGACTGGAGATAAATGTTGAAAATATGGAAGGCGAGCTTTTCGATATCGCCGGTATAAGAGTAGTATGCTCCTTCAGGGAGGATATTTACAAGCTGTCGGATCTTCTGGTTCAGCAGGATGATGTTCTGCTTCTTGCGCGTAAGGATTATATCAAGAATCCTAAATCAAACGGATACAGAAGCTTTCATATTATTGTGGATATTCCCATATTTCTTTCGGGTGGGAAGAGGCATATGAAGGTGGAGGTTCAGTTCAGAACCATTTCCATGGATTTCTGGGCATCCGTTGATCATAAGCTGAAGTATAAAAAGCAGCTGAAGAATCCGGAAGAGATAGGTGCCAGACTCAAGAACTGTGCCGATACACTTTCCGAGCTGGATGAGGAGATGGAAAAACTGCGTCAGAGTCTTGATGTAGGAGTTGAGTGATATGAAATATGAAGGAATAAAAAAGGGTGATGAAGGAAAATTCATCACCCGTTATGATGTAAATTACAGAACTGAAGACGGACAGCCCAAGGTTTATGAGATAATCAGCAGGAATCATGATATAAAAACCTATGAGGAGCTCCATGGCGACAGACCTGATGCGGTTGTGATAATAATGACAGATAAGACGGGAGAGAAGATACTCCTGAACAGGGAATTCAGAATGGCTGCAGGTATGTGGGTCATGAATTTTCCGGCAGGTCTGATAGATGAAGGTGAGGATCCTGCCACTGCGGCGGGACGGGAGCTGAAGGAAGAAACCGGGCTCGATATCATTTCCATAGATGATATAATAGGTCTCAGCTACAGTGCCGTCGGATTTTCCAATGAAATGAATGTATGCGTTGTGGGAAAATGCGAGGGAGAAATAACATTAAGTGATTCTTCATTTGAAGAGATACATGCGGCGTGGTATACTAAGGAACAGGTCAGAGAACTTTTGAAGACTGAAAGGTTCGCTGCCAGGACGCAGGCATATTGTTACATGTGGTCAAAAGAATGACATGAGGGGATTTAAGAATGGGAATACTTTCAAGATTTAAGGATATTATGGCATCTAATGTACATGCCATTTTCAACAAAGAAGACAAGCATCCGGAGAAGACCATCAGAAAATACATGGATCAGCTGAGAAGTGATCTGGGTCAGGTTACTTCGGAGACGGATGCAAGAAAGATCGAAGCACAGAGAGCAAAGGCTGCAGTAGATGAAAATCTGGCTGAACAGGAGAAGCTGGAGAGATATATCCAGAAGTCAAAGGATAACGGAGATAATGCAGGTGCCCGTCAGTTTGAGTCACGACTCGAGGCAGTCAAGGCAGAGGGTGAAGAGCTGTCAGCCAAGTACGAGGTTGTTGCCTGTGATATGGAGAATCTTGCGGCTATGAATGATAAGCTCAGATCAGATCTTTCCACTCTGGAGAGTAAGCTTAAGGAAGTGGAGTCAAATCAGCAGAAGGCTGTAAATGCCGAGAAGATGCTTGATGATATGAATGAAAAAGCAAACTATATGGTGGATAAGGCCAACGCTCTGGCAGAACTGAACAAGGCTGAGAGAAGCGACTATGATGAAGTTCAGGAGCTTGCATCAAAGTATGAAGATGATAACGAAGAGTAAAGAGGGACAGTTTCGGTGTTCCAAATATAATAATACATGGAGGTAGATATGGGTATCTTATCAAATCAATTTGCAAATGTTGTTGAGTGGGAAGAATATAGTGATGATCTGATCTTCTGGAAATGGAAAAACAGAGAGATCAAGAAGGGCTCACGTCTGATCATTCGTCCCGGACAGGATGCTATTTTCCTTTATCAGGGAAAGATAGAAGGTGTGTTCAAGGATGAGGGTGATTACGATATCGAGTCAAAGATCATTCCATTTCTTTCAACACTTAAGGGCTTCAAGTTCGGATTTAATTCCGGAATAAGAGCTGAGGTTCTCTTTGTAAATACAAAGGAATTTACAATCAAATGGGGTACAAAGGGTCCTATCATGCTTCAGGCCCAGGGACTTCCGGGAGGACTTCCTGTAAGAGCAAATGGTACAGCTAATGTAAAGGTATCTGATTATGCTACCCTTATAGATAAGGTAGCCGGAATCAAGGATTCTTATTCTATAGAGGATGTTAAGCTTCGTATAATTACCGTTCTTGATCAGCTTCTTATGAAGCATATTTCTCAGGAAGGTAAGGACATGTTCAATCTTCAGGCAAGTGCCTTTGATATTTCAAAAGGTATTCGCGAAGATCTGGATATGGAAACATCCAAGGATGGAATCTCTGTTACAGGCTTCAGCATAAATAACTTTAATTATCCTGAAGAGGTTCAGCAGGCTATCAACAAGAATGCAGCTCAGTCAATGGTTGGAGATGTTGGCAAGTACAGCCAGCTTTCTATGGTTGATGCAATGGCTGATGGTAAGACAGGCGGAAATTCCACTATGGGAAATATGGCTGAAATGATGATGGGTGCTACAATGGCTAACCAGATGATGGGAAGCATGGGCATGGGAATGAACCAGCAGCAGGCACAGCCACAGCAGGCAGCTCCACAGCAGGCTGCTCCTACAGGCACAGGCGCAGGACCTAAGTTCTGTCCTGAATGCGGAACACCTACAAACGGTGCAAAGTTCTGTCCTGAGTGTGGAACAAAGCTGATGTAGTGGAATTAATAAATATAGAATAAATGTAATCGAAAGATTAGCAAAATAGGTCAATGGGACTACCGTTGACCTATTTTTTGTAGTGAAAATATTGGGGTGTTGACAAATGTAAATAGGAGTGTTATAACATACTAAAAAGGAATTAGCACTCAAACTTGGTGAGTGCTAACAATACATTATGTAAACTAACAATATATCAGTTATTACATAAAGTTTTGTATGGAGAGGAGATGAAATGTATGAACGCTGAAAAATTTACAAGAAAATCATTGGAAGCAGTAGAAGGTTCTCAGAGAATTGCAATGCAATATAATAATCAGGAAGTAACATCGGAACATCTTCTGTACAGTATTATGACAGTTGATGACAGTCTGGTAAGAAAGCTGCTTGAGAAGATGGGTATAGCGGTAAGTGCATTTTCTGACGAAGCCGAAGGACTTATTAAAAATCTACCCCACGTATCAGGTTCTTCAGATGATATATATATGGGAAATGCCATGGGCAGAGTTCTCCTTAATGCCGAGAATGAAGCCAAGAAGATGGGTGATGAATACATTTCCATAGAGCATTTGTTCATCAGTCTTTTAGATAAGGGCTCGGAGAATGTCAAGACACTTATAAAGAAATTCGGTATAAAGAAAAATGATTTTATGCAGGTGCTTGCCGAGGTAAGAGGCAATAAGAAGGTTGAATCGGACAATCCCGAAGATACCTACGAAGCTCTGGAAAAATACGGATACAATCTGGTGCAGCGTGCCCGTGAACAGAAGCTTGATCCGGTTATCGGCAGAGATTCTGAGATAAGAAATATTGTTCGTATTCTTTCCAGAAAGACAAAGAACAACCCGGTTCTTATCGGTGATCCCGGTGTTGGTAAAACAGCAGCCATAGAAGGTCTGGCGCAGAGAATTGTAAAGGGTGATGTTCCGGATTCACTTAGGAATAAGGAAATCTTTGCTCTTGATATGGGTTCGCTTATCGCCGGCGCCAAGTATCGTGGTGAGTTTGAGGAAAGACTGAAGACTGTTCTTGATGAAGTAAAGAAGTCTGACGGACAGATAATTCTTTTCATCGATGAGCTTCACACTATAGTGGGAGCAGGTAAAACAGACGGCTCTCTGGATGCCGGAAATATGCTTAAGCCTATGCTTGCCCGTGGTGAGCTGCACTGTATAGGTGCAACAACGGTTGATGAATACAGGAAGTATATTGAGAAGGATAAGGCTCTTGAGAGAAGGTTCCAGCCGGTGCAGGTTAATGAGCCTACCGTTGAAGATACCATTTCCATATTGAGAGGTATTAAAAACAGATATGAGGTATTCCACGGTGTTAAGATAAGTGATGGTGCTCTTGTGGCGGCTGCAACACTTTCAAACAGATATATCACAGACAGATTCCTTCCGGATAAGGCAATCGACCTTGTTGATGAGGCCTGTGCAATGATTAAGACCGAGCTTAACTCAATGCCTGCTGAGGTGGATGAGATAGAGCGTAAGATCATGCAGCTGGAGATAGAGGAGACTGCGCTTAAGAACGAGGACGATCATTTGTCTCAGGAGAGACTTGCCAGCATCGAACAGGAGCTGGCAGAGCTTAAGGATAAGGCTAATTCCATGAAGGCCACCTGGGAAAATGAGAAGGCAGAGGTTGAAAGAGTCAGAACACTTCGTGAAGAGATAGAAAATGCAAAGGATGATCTGGAGATAGCACAGAGACAGGGCAACTACGATAAGGCTGCAGAGCTTCAGTATGGTAAGATCCCTGCCCTTCAGAAGGAACTGGAGGCTCTTGAAAACAGTGCTAATGTAAAAGAAAGACAGCTGCTTCATGAGACAGTAACAGACGAAGAGATAGCAAAGATCATTTCCAAGTGGACAGGTATACCTGTATCCAAGCTTTCCGAATCTGAAAGAAATAAGACACTGCATCTGGCAGATGAGCTTCATAAGAGGGTAGTCGGACAGGATAATGCCGTATCACTTGTGAGTGAGGCTATCATCAGATCAAAGGCGGGAATCAAGGATCCGTCTAAGCCTATTGGCTCATTCCTTTTCCTTGGTCCTACCGGTGTAGGAAAAACCGAGCTAGCAAAGACTCTTGCTGAGGCTTTGTTTGATAACGAGAATAACATAGTAAGAATCGATATGAGTGAGTACATGGAGAAGCACAGTGTGTCACGACTTATCGGAGCACCTCCCGGATATGTTGGTTATGATGAGGGTGGCCAGCTGACTGATGCAGTAAGAAGAAGTCCGTATTCAGTAGTTCTTTTCGATGAGGTTGAAAAGGCTCATCCGGACGTATTCAACATAATGCTTCAGATACTTGATGACGGACGTATTACCGATTCTAAGGGCAATCTCGTTGACTTCAAGAATACTATCCTGATCATGACGTCAAACATCGGTTCAGAATTCCTCTTAGATGGAATTGATGAAAGCGGTAATATCAAGGAAGATGCTGAGAAGCAGGTAAATGATATGCTTAAACTGCATTTCAGACCGGAGTTCCTCAACAGACTTGATGAGATAATCATGTTCAAACCGCTCACGAAGGAAAACATTTCTGGAATAGTTGAGCTTCTTATGAAGGAACTGAACGACCGAGTAGCAGAGCGAGAGATAAAAATCGAGCTTACAGAAAGTGCACGTGACTATATAATTGATTGCGGATATGACCCGGTTTACGGTGCAAGACCACTTAAGCGTTTCCTTCAGAAGAATGTTGAAACACTCGTTGCAAGAGCAATCCTTGGAAATCAGTTATCTGTTGGAGATACAGTACTCATCGATAACGAAGGCGGAGAGCTGGTTTGTAAAAAGGGATAATAATTAAATGACTGTAGTAAAAAAGGAGTCGCATTTTGAAATGCGGCTCCATTTTTGTTATTCTTGAACGCTATTCATAGATGTTATTCCTGATCGTCTCCCTGACTTTCCTGCTTATACTTTTTGTAATAGGTGACGAAAAAGATTATAAGCTCAGCTCCGAAGATTATAAGTGATATCGGACTGAAAAGGGCATCTACAAAGCCTTGATCCTTACGAGCACTTTGAACAAGTGAGAATACTACCCATATGATAACAGAGTAAACGATTGTCTTTATAAATACAAATTTCATAATGTCTCCTTTCACTATGTTTTTAATAATATTAACACAAGGAGGAAAATCTGACAACTTATTTAATATGGTGCCAGAACGGCAAAAAATAACTTGTATCTGAAAAAAATGTTCATGAACATTCATGAATTTAAAAAAACTCTATTGACATGAACAAGGCGCGGGAGTATAATTCGTTTTCGTAAAGTTGATTTATATGATTTCGTGAACAGAACGAAAGAGGGTTATTATGAAACTGTCTATTATTGATAAGGACATTTTACTTACGATTTCTAAGCACGGCTATTCTAATCAGAGGAAACTGATGGATCACTCAGGTTATTCTATCGGTTCTGTAAACAAGTCTATAAGCGCCCTTACAGAGGAAGGTATGCTCGATGATGATATGAAGCTTACCAAGAAGGCAAAAACATACCTGAAGGACTGTAGTCCGAAGAATGCGGTTATACTTGCTGCGGGTTACGGAATGAGAATGGTGCCTATAAATACTGAGACGCCAAAGGGTCTTCTTACGGTTGATAATGTTCCGCTTATTGAAAGAACCATTGAACAGCTGCATGAGGTTGGTATCACTGATATCACTATGGTGGTTGGCTTCATGATGGAATTCTATGATTATCTGGTAGATAAATATAATGTAAAGATGATCTATAACAATGATTATGCTACAAAGAATAATCTTCATTCTTTGAGACTTGCATCAAAAATCATTTCTGATACATATGTAGTTCCATGCGATATATGGAGCGAGAAAAATCCGTTTTCAGCTACTGAGGCTTATTCATGGTATATGGTAAGCGACCTTCTGGATGAGGAGAGCTGGATAAGGGTAAACAGAAAGTCTGAGCTGGTTCGTGTAAATGGTGAAGCCAGACGTGATGACCTATCAAAGGTTGGAAACAGAATGATAGGTATCGCCTATATCTGTGAGGAAGAGGCAAAGTTCCTTCGAGACAATCTTGAAGCCTTTGATGAAAAGCCAAATTACAGCGACAGCTTCTGGGAGGAGTCGGCATTCAGAAAGGACAGGATGTTCCTGAATGCAAGAGTTGTATCACATAATGAGACCACTGAGATAAATACCTACGAACAGCTCAGAGAACTTGATTCAGAAAGTAGAAATCTTGAAAATGATGCAATCGGAGTTGCAGCTCAGGCGCTTGGTGTTCAGCAAAATGATATCAAGAATATAACAGTTCTTAAGAAGGGTATGACAAACAGGTCTTTCCTTTTCGAGTGCGGAACTGACAAGTACATAATGAGAATTCCGGGTGAGGGAACTGATCAGATCATTAACCGTGATAAAGAGGCGGCTGTATATGCTGCCATCGAAGGTAAGGGTGTATGTGATGATAATGTTTATCTGAATCCTAAGAATGGTTATAAGATCACAAAGTTTATATACGATTCAAGAAATTGCGATCCACTCAATCAAAAGGATCTGGATATGTGTATGAAGAAGCTGAGAGACTTCCATGATATGAAGCTTCAGGTACCTCATACATTTGAAATATTAGCTCACATGGACTATTACGAATCTCTCTGGAACGGTAAGAAATCAGTTTACAGAGACTATGAAAAAACAAAGGAAAATGTACTTTCGCTCAAATCATATATTGAGAGTCAGAAGATAGAGAAAACACTTGCTCATATCGATGCGGTTCCTGACAATTTTATGATCATTGAAAAGGACGGAAAGGTTGATATACAACTCATCGACTGGGAATATGCCGGAATGCAGGACAGATATGTGGATCTTGCAATGTTTTCAATCTATTCGATGTATGAGAAGGACCAGATAGATAACCTTATCGAGACATACTTCAGAGCCGGCGGACAAGAGGTTGATGAGGATATCAGAACAAGAGTTTATGCATATATCGCAATGTGCGGACTGCTCTGGAGTAACTGGTGTGAGTACAAGAGAGGTCTTGGAGTTGATTTCGGTGAGTATTCACTCAGACAGTACAGATATGCCAAGGATTATTACAAGCTGTTTAAAGAGAGAGTCTAAGCCGACTTGGTTCATAAATTATTATTTTTGAAAACAAGGAATAGAGGTTCAATAAATGAACAAAGTTAAAAGAGCAATTATCATGGCGGCAGGAAAAGGGGAGAGGTTAAGTCCTGTAACCATTGATACACCTAAACCGTTAGTGAAGGTAAATGGAGTCAGAATGATAGATTCCATAATCGACGGACTGCATGCAAATGGAATAAACGAGATAATAATCGTTACAGGATATCTGATGGAGGAATTCAGTGTTCTTCTGGAAAAATATCCGGATCTGATAATTCTTTCAAATCAGTTTTATATGGATTATAACAATATCTCGTCACTCTATATAGCTAAAAAATATCTGGAGCTCGGTGACTGCATGATCCTGGACGGAGATCTGCTGATACAGAATAACAGGATCCTCCACAGTGATTTTGAAAGGTCAGGCTACAGTGCCATCTGGACAGAGGAAAGCACAGATGAGTGGCTGATGCAGGTTAACGATGAAGGAATCGTAACTGAGTGCAGCAGAGACGGCGGTGACAGAGGCTGGATACTTTTCAGTATTTCAAGATGGACGAAGGAAGACTGTAAGAAGTTGAAAAAGTATCTTGAATACGAGTTTGACTATACCGGAAACAGGCATCTCTACTGGGATGATGTGGCGATGTTCAAGCATTTTGATAAATTTGAACTGGGCATAACACCTATGGACAGAGGAGATGTAGTCGAGATAGACAGCTTCGATGAGCTTGTTAAGGCTGATCCAAGCTACAAGGATTACAAAGCAAAGTTTTAGTACCTGAATGACATACGTCATTTAATATAAGAAATATAATAAAGAGGTGAAAGGTAATGAGTAAGAACGAAAGTTCGAAGAGAAAAGCCGATAATTCGGCAGAGGAACAGGGAAAAAAGGTTTATAGGAACAAGGATGGATATATCGTTGTTAAGGGAAGAAGGATAGATCCCGCAACTACAATAATCCCGCTTATAATAGTGCTTATTCTTGGTATCCTTTTTGTTGCTAAGCCGGATGGTTCAACTACAACTGTTTCAGCCATCAGAGATTTCCTCGGTGACAAAACAGGTCTTTATTATCTGGTGATTGCACTTGGTATTTTCCTGGCATCACTTTATATCGCATTTTCCGATCTCGGAAAAATAAGACTTGGAAAAAAAGATGAGAAACCAAAGTATGGATTCTTCGCATGGGGAGCTATGGTTTTCTGCTGTGGACTTGCAGCTGATATCCTTTTCTATTCATTCTGTGAGTGGATCTACTATGCTGAGGAAACTCACGTACAGGAGCTTGGAAATGTAAAGGACTGGGCATCAACCTATCCGCTTTTCCACTGGGGTCCTACAGTATGGAGCTTTTATGCAATCCTTGCAGCATGCTTCGGATTCATGATCCATGTAAGAGGAAGTAAGAAGCAGAAGTATAGTGAGGCTTGTCGTCCGATACTCGGAAAACATACAGATGGTGTTCTCGGTAAGATTATCGACGTTCTTGCAGTTGTTGCTCTTATCGCAGGTACTGCTACAACCTTCAGTGTTGCTACACCTCTCCTTGGACAGGCACTTACAACACTTTTCGGAATTCCTTATACAAAGTGGGTTACAATTATTATCCTTCTTGTAACATGTGGTGTATATACAACCTCAGTTATGATAGGTATGAAGGGTGTAAACAATCTGTCAAAGATATGTATGTATCTTTTCGGATCAATTCTTATATATGTATTTATAGCAGGTGGACAGGGTAAATTTGCACTTGAACAGGGCTTCCAGTCACTTGGAAATATGGTGACAAATTTTTTCAACCTAAGTACTTATACTGACTCAATGAGAGAAACGGGATTTGCACAGAACTGGACGATTTATTACTGGGCTTACTGGTTAGTATGGTGCGTTGCAGCTCCATTCTTCATGGGAAATATCTCAAGAGGAAGAACTATAAAGCAGGTAATTCTCGGAACATATGTATTTGGTCTTTGTTCAACACTTATTTCATTTATTGTTCTCGGAAACTTCGGTCTTGGTCAGCAGCTTACAGGCAACTTTGATGCAATCCAGTTATTCCGTGACAATGGTGGAGATCTTTATACTGTAATTATCGAGCTTATAAAGACGATTCCTATGTATCAGATAGTTCTTGTACTTCTGATATTATCAATGATCGCATTCTATGCAACATCATTTGATTCAATAACACTGGTTGCTTCTTCATATTCATATAAGAACATGAAGGGTAATGAGATGGCATCAAAGAAGATGAAGCTTTTCTGGGCTATGCTCTTTATCATCTTCCCGATAGCGCTTATCTTCAGTGAGAGTAGTATGGCGAACATACAATCGGTATCCATCATAGCGGCGTTCCCGGTAGGACTGGTCATCATTCTGATAATAGCCAGCTTCATAAAGGATGGACGTAAGTTCATAGATAATAAAGAGGAAGCGGTGGACTTCTATGATGATGAAGTTGAGATCAATGAGGATGTCACCGAAAACGAAGAGTTAGAGCTAAAGATGAAGAATAAATAGAACTCTTTGGGGAAGAAATAAAAATAGTTAGTGAAGGTTTTATTTATTAAAGCCATAAGGATGCGGGAAATATTTTTCTCGCATTCTTTTTATTTATCTGTTATAGTTAAGAGTGGTTTTGTATGTTCGCGAAAATACAAAATCTAATGTGTAAATATGTAATATAGGGGTTACGGAATTGAACGAACATGAACAAAGAGTAGTCGATAAGATACATGACTACGAATATGAAATGATGTGCAAATTTGATGATGTTTGCCGCAAATATGATATCACATATTATCTGGAGGGCGGAACCCTCATCGGAGCAGCCCGACACCATGATTTTGTTCCATGGGATGATGATATAGATATATATATCAAGAGAAAAGATTTTGAAAAGCTTCTGGAGCATAAGTATGAGTTTGAACCCTATTTTATCCATGTTCCCAATGCCGATGATAATTCCTTCTGGGATTTTACGGCAAGGATAATGTATGACAAGGTTCTGTTTAAGAAGAATGATAAGGAAGCAAAATTTTACAAGCATATACATTGCCAGTATCTGTTCTTTGATCTCTTCATAATGGATAATTATCCAGGGGGCTTCAGAGGAAAGCTTCAGGTTCTTAAGCTGAAGGTGCTATATGTTCTTGCAACCAGCAAGAGATATAAGATGAGATATGATAAGCCGAGTAATCCTATAGCAAGGTTTGGTGTATTTATGCTGTGTCATCTCGGTATGTTTATTCCTCTGAAACATTTGTTCAAAACTTACGACAAGATATCAAAGAAATATAATAAAAAGAAAAACTGTGAGGACTATATCCTTTCAAATGCATCTGCATCATTTATCTCTGACTGCATCTATAAGAAGGCATGGTATAAGACCAGAGATGAGCTGCCCATAAGAGACAGGAAATTCTTTGTTCCCGGAGATTATGATTCTTCTCTCAGACATTATTACGGGGATTATATGCAGCTTCCTCCGGAAGAGGAAAGGATGCCTATCCATGTAGATGAATTTGATGATGTAATGTTTGAGGGTGTAAGTGCGAGAGATATCTGAAGCATGCTGATAAAATAAGGATGTTTGTAATGTTTTTCGTTGTTTTCAAAGCATAATTATAGTAAAATGTAGGGTGGCTGTTTGATAAACAGTCACCCTTTAAATATTATCATGAATTTGAGCTTTATCATGAAGGAGAGAAAAAAATGGCAAAGAAAATGTATTATCAGGAAGAAATTGAAACAATGCCCGTTGAGCAGCTGAAGGCTCTTCAGGAGAAAAAATTTTTAAAGCAGGTTAAGTATGTTTATGATAACAATGAATATTATCGTAACCTTATGGACGAGAAAGGGGTCGCTCCAGAGGATATTAAATCAATGGAAGATATCAGCAAGCTTCCGTTCCTTACAAAGAATGATCTGAGAGAGGCTTATCCTTACGGACTTCTTTCAAGACCTGTAAAAGACTGCGTTCGTATTCATTCCACAAGCGGAACCACAGGAAGAAGAGTTGTTGCATTTTATACGCAAAATGATCTGGATCTCTGGGCTGAGTGCTGTGCAAGAGCTATAGTTGCAGCAGGCGGAACAAAGAAGGATGTTGTTCAGGTAGCATATGGCTATGGTCTGTTTACAGGTGGTGCAGGACTTCATGATGGTTCTCACAAAGTAGGATGTCTTACGATTCCTATGTCATCAGGTAATACAGAGAGACAGATACAGTTTATGAAGGATCTGAATTCAACTATCCTTTGCTGTACTCCTTCATATGCTGCATATATCGGAGAAAAGCTTCATGACATGGGTATGACAGCGGATGACATCAACCTTAAGGCAGGTATCTTCGGTGCAGAGCCATGGACAGAGGAAATGAGAAGAAGCATCGAGCAGAGTCTGGGAATTAAGGCTTATGATATCTACGGACTTACAGAGATAAGTGGTCCCGGAGTTTCATTTGAGTGTGAGACTCAGACGGGAATGCATATAAATGAGGATCACTTCTATGCAGAGGTTATAGATCCTGATACAGGAGAGGTTCTCCCTGAGGGTACAGAGGGTGAGCTTGTATTTACTTCACTGGATAAGGAAGCATTTCCGCTTCTCAGATACAGAACAAGAGATCTTGTTGTACTGAAGAGAGAGGAGTGTCCATGTGGAAGAACACATATCAAGATGTGCAAGCCTAAGGGACGTTCAGATGATATGATGATCATCCGAGGAGTAAATGTATTCCCTTCACAGATTGAGACAGTTCTGCTGAAGACAGGATATACTCCGAACTATCAGATAATGGTAGACCGTATAGGAAACGAAGATACATTTGATATAAACGTTGAGCTTTCAGAAGAGCAGTTCAGAAAGATGAGAGAAGACTCGGATATTGAGGCCGCAAGAAAGTCTCTGACAGCTGCTATGGTTCAGATGCTTGGTATCAAGCCTAAGATGCATCTCCTTCCTCCTAAGTCCATCGTAAGAAGCGAGGGTAAGGCGGTAAGAGTTGTTGATAAGAGAAAGCTTCATGACTGATAAATAAATCAGAAAAAGATAAGGGATGATGATATGTCCAAAAAGGTAAAATACATTTGTATATTTCTGATATTTCCGATCGTTATGGTGGGGGCTTTATTCCTGTCCCTTTATTTTGGCGAAAAGAAAGAATCGCAGGAAGAAGCCACTACTGAGGCCGGAAGAAGTGATGAAGAGATAAATCAGATGCTCCTTGAGGAATATCAGAAATCCCAGTCTACAAGAGAGGTTGTTGAATTCTCTACTGAGGCTCCGATGCTGGCACCGAATGACGCGGAATACGATGATATGATCGGTGATGCCGAGGAAGATTCAGCTGAGGCTATGGCAGTGGAACTTGATTCCGATCTTTCAGAAGAAGACGAGGCTATCATAGCTGCTGCCGAAGAGGATGCTAAGAAGAAGCGTGCAGCTGCCAACTATAATGGTATAGAAGTCGTTTCCAGTATGAACAAGGTTGCGCTTACCGGAGATTACGACTTTAACCTTACAGCAGAAGAACTTGCTGCGGCTCATCCTCTGTTCCTTCAGTATGATCCGAGATGGGCAGCGTATCCTTATGGTACAGGTACTATGAAATCATCAGCCTGTGGACCTACCAGCTTTGCTATGGTCATTACGGCTCTGACAGGTGCAACAAATGCTTCACCTCCGATGATAGCGACCTACAGTATGCAGCATGGCCATTATGTTCCGGGAGCCGGAACAGCTCACAGCTTATTCCTGAACGGATGTTCGGATTTCGGTCTGTATTGTCATGAGATAGCTAATGACCAGATGACCATGCAGGCTGCTCTTGACAGAGGCGAGATGCTGATCCTGAGTGTTCACTACGGAAACTTCACACATTCAGGAGCAGGTCATTTCATAGTAATATACGGATATAATGAAAATGGATTTATGGTCAATGATCCGGGTTCTTATGAGAGAAGCTGTAAGTATTGGCCATACAGTGTAATTGCCGGAGATATAAATAAGATCTACACACTCGGAAAGCAGTAAAGGTGTGCTTAAGAGAAGGAGAGCTTATGAGAAGGGGGACTATATTTAAGAAGGCAGTATCGATGATCCTATGCAGTACATTTGTTCTTACATCGATCTTTCAAAGTGAGGTTCATGCCGAGAAGAAAACGGAAAAGCATGAGTATGATATTGTTGAGGATTCGGCGGAAG
This sequence comes from uncultured Lachnospiraceae bacterium, assembly GCA_902781895.1. GTDB lineage: Bacteria > Bacillota > Clostridia > Lachnospirales > Lachnospiraceae > Eubacterium_Q. The sequence continues at coordinate 1,619 of CACZLA010000036.1, read as the reverse complement.
GCAGCTGTAAGGATGGCTGGGAACAGTATGAGGGTTACTGGTATTATTATTATGATGGCGAGCTTCAGAAGGAATGCTTCTGGGATGGCTACTGGTTAGACAGTGACGGAGCGTGTACATCTCCTTACAAGGCCGGATGGAATGGTGGAGCCGGGAACTGGTGGTACGGTGACGACAGCGGCTGGTATGCTAAAAGCTGCTGGCTTAAGATAGACGGCGAGTATTATTATTTCGATGCTAAAGGAATGATGTGCTTCAATACATATATCGGAAGCTGTTATCTGAATGATGACGGTATTTACAAGGATACCGAGAATTCCAGATGGGCTGCCGGTATTTCAGCGGGCGAGCTTGCCAATTATTTCAGAGGCGCCGTGATTGTCGGCGATTCGGTATGTGTCGGATTTGAAATGTATTGCAGTTCTTCAGGGGATCCTGTTGCACAGCAGTTTACATTTATGGCAAATGGAAGCTTTGGTGTAAATAATGCCCTTTCATTTAACAATACAACTCCTACATATATGGGTGAGAAGCGTCCGATATGGGATTCCATAGCTCTTTCGGGAACTAATCATGTTTACATATCTATGGGGGTTAATGATGTAGGTTATTCGGAAATGGATGTAACCTACGAAACCCTGGTGGACAGGATACATCAGTATGTTCCGAATGCCGAAATAACCATCTGCAGTATTACCGGTGTTATGGTAGGTGGAGAAAAGGGACATGTATCCAATGCGTATGTTGACTGGTATAACAAAAAGCTGCGTGCTATGTGTGCCAGAAAAGGACTTGGCTTTATAGATCTTAATTCATGGGTTACGGATGGAACCGGTCTTTATTCAGGATATTGTTCCGATGGATATGTTCATCAGAATCCATCGGCATATGCAAGATGGCTGGAAGCTTTTAAATGTTATGGAAGAGCAGAGCTCGTGAAAAGATATGAGTGATTTTAGAAAAAGTGATCTGCATAAGATGTTGGAGTCGGAATGAAATATTATCTTACCGGAAAACATGCACAGGCTATAGATAAGTATACACAGGAAACTCTGGGAGTTCCGGGGCTTAAACTTATGGAATCGGCTGCCGGGAAGCTGGCAGAGTCTGTGGATGATGCAGTAAAAAATGCATCTGAGTATGCTTTGAAATATCCATGCTACGGGAAGCTGGAAGGATTTGATAAATCTCAGGACAAGATTCTTTCACTGGTTGAAAGCGGTAACAACGGTGGGGACGCCGTGGCTGCAGCCTGGATGCTGAAGGATATGGGATATGATACCTATATCTATGAGATAGGCGGAATCAGCAGGAAGACAGAGTCATATCTGTCTGAGGTCGAAAAGGCAAAAAGTCATGGTGTTAAATTTGTTGAGCTTATAAATGATAAAAATGATAACAAGCCGGTTACAGATGAAGAAGGGACATCGGAAAGCTATAATCTCTCGGATTTTCGTGTGATAATTGACGGTATCTTCGGTGTAGGTCTTACAAGAGAGGTTACCGGAGTTCAGAAGGCTTCAGTGGATGCTGTTAATCGGCTGAATTATAGTAGTGATAGCAGTGGTATTGATACAGAAACACGAAAGAATGCGTTTGTTGTCGGTGTGGATATCCCA
>CACZLA010000035.1:19955-22049 GCA_902781895.1 uncultured Lachnospiraceae bacterium | reverse complement strand
AAAAATGCTTGACGAAAAAAGCCTTCAGTTTGAAGGTAATAAATCAATATTTGCAAACCAGGAAACTGCTAGAACTACACTCGATCAGCTAGCGTCCGAAATGCGCACGCTCGTAAATAATAAAGCAGCGAATTTTACAGTAACTGGTTATATTGCTAGGACTAGCCAGACAGACTGCGAATCAGATAAACCTATTAATAGTAATCTCGACTTTGAAAGGGCTGATAAAGTTAGGGCCGAGCTGGTTGCTCGAGGCATACCTGGCGACCATATTACCGCGAAGGGCGGAGGCTTTGGAAAGTACGCCGAACAGTGTCCGAATGGTCAATTTAATTATGATGAGGCGAGCATGGCTGCAAATCGAATCGTTATAGTCGAGGGGTAATATGGGTACGAGATTTGAATTTCAGGCAAAAGAAATGAAGCTAAGTATTCCAGCTTCTATCAAGATATATATAAATGGTTTTTTGGGGCGCAAAGCATTTTTTAGACGTTTTTGCGCGGAAAGCGGCATAGATTTACCGTTAAACCCGAGAAAGAAGGTCATCTTGCCGGAACGTTACCTAATTAAGGATAACGCAGCAATAATTTATATGGGGACTATTAGAGACAAGGCAATAGTTGATGCTTATTCCGATTTTTATGACAAGTATTCCGCTCTTGCTGATTATCTTGTTGGAACGCAAAATGAAATAAACGCACAGTCGGAATACTTAAAAAATGAAGAAGAGCGACTAAAGGACGTAGGGGCTAAACTAGCAAAAGAGAAGAACCCTATGCAGAAAATTTTTCTAGAATCCAAAAAGCATGAAGCGGAAGTGCGCATTAAAAATCAAAAGATTAAACTCGCTGGAATGGAATCAGATTTTAAAATCTTTAAACGGCTCGAAGCGCAGAATTCGGCTACCTGGAAGCATCAACTAACATTAATTGAAAACTCAATTGAAGCTAGTATAGGAAAATATCTAAAAAATCTTGGTAAAAAAGTAATTAAGAAGTTGGATTATAACGATTTTAAATATATTAATCCAGGTCACACCGATGAAGTATTGGAAATTTTGGGAGGCAGGAAAAATGCGTCAAGTTAGATTGAGGAGTAAATATAAAGATAATGAAAACTTCGACTATATGAATGTTCCGAAGCATTTTGCCTCGATCACGAACAGAAGTATAGAAAGATTGAGAAGGTACTGTGTTCGTGTTAATGAGATCGAAAATAAGGACAGGTGGGTTCCGAGCGCTTTGGAATCGATGCTGATTAGTGTTTTAGGCCGTTTTGATCAAGCGCATGCTAGACTTGAAGGCGATTATTCTTCTAGGAAATCAAATCTAAATAATGCATATGTATCTGGCGTTGCTGACGTTGAGGAACAACTAATTCGGCTAGAAAATAGCATCATGGAGCATAATTTGCTTTTCGAAGAGTACAAACAAGCGTATGAGAACTTTACTGGGAAGAGTATGGGCGCAGATTTGAAATTCGACGAAGCTGAGACTAAGAGACTAAGAGAAAAATTTGAACATCTATCTAAGGAGCCAGAACAATGAGCTTTACGTACAAAAACCCCGATTTTCCTATCGGTAGCTTGTTATTGATTATCTTTTCGTTTCTTCTAGGTTTTCTAGATATGTCATTTCTGAGTCAGTCATTTGTAAGCTTCGGTATGGATAGTTTTCTTGCCAGACTAGCTTCTTTGTTATTAGCTACGATGGCGAACTTTATGGCATTCACGTGGGGCAAGGGCAACGGCGAAAGAATGGAGAAGAAGACTCTTAACAAGAGATCTCTTCTTGAATGTTTTCTTTGGATTGTTATCGGTATTGTCTATATAGTTATGCGTATTCTCGAAATGGTTAAGTTGGATAGGGGGAGTGGAAGCTTTCTTGATATCTATGGCGATAAGATCGTGATGACTGCGGTTTTGGCAGTTTCTTATATCAGTACAGGCATTCTTATTCAACAATCTGCTAGAAAAATTTGCTGGGCGGATGCGGTTGCTGTTAGAAAAGCAAAAAAGAAGTTTGAGGATTCGCGTGAAGATTTAGCTGAAGACAGTTCTGAATTGAGCGAATCAATTGGTATTCTTTCTCGCT
>CACZLA010000035.1:0-19883 GCA_902781895.1 uncultured Lachnospiraceae bacterium | reverse complement strand
CTTTGATATGCATTTTAAATCTCTAGAGATACAGAGAAAGAAGATTGAGAACGGTATTTATAAAGCTGAAAAAGCTACTATGTCTGATATTGTGTCGAAGATGCTTACTCGAAATACCGAGATTAGCCCCTCTGCAGCGCGAGAGGTAATGGATGATGTTTTTGCTACGCATAAAAAGGCGGAAGATTAATGAAGGGCTATCGTTTTATAGATCCTGATTGGGAGCCAATCAGAAGGATACTAATAATCTTTGGTTGGATTATCACTATCGCTCTTATTATTCTTGTAATAAGGATAATACCAGAGATGATCGCGACGAATTATTATAAAAGTTCAAGACAAGAGACTCATTCGAGTAATGAGCAGGGTGCCAAAAAAGAAACCGATGTTTCAGAAGACGAGGATGTTGTAATTTCAGTCTCTGAACCTTCGAATTCGCCTCATTATGTCGTATCTCATGTTCGTGACGGTGATACTATTGAAGTTTTGTATAATGGAACTTCCGAGCAAGCTATTCGTATGATAGGAGTGGATACCCCAGAAACCGTTCATCCTGATATTGATGTTGAGTGTTATGGCCCGGAAGCCTCAGCTTATACGAAAAACAGGCTTGAGGGGAAAGAAGTCGGAATAGAACTGTTTGTTATGGATGACGGATGGTTCGGAGAAAGAAATGATGACAGCTCATCTCTGGGAGACTGGTACCCGAACAAGAAGAAGCTGCCTAACGGTCTGAAGGGTATCGCCGATAAGATAAATAATTTGGGAATGTCATTCGGCATCTGGGTTGAACCTGAGATGGTAAATGAAAATTCCAACCTGTACAGAAAGCATCCGGAGTGGGTTATGCAGATTCCGGGAAAACCTCATTCCGAGGGAAGGAATCAGAGAGTGCTGGATCTTGGAAGAAAGGATGTTCAGGATTTTATTATAGATACCATGTCCAAGGTATTCCGTTCGGCAAACATCGAATATGTAAAATGGGATATGAACAGAAATCTTTCAGATGCGTATTCAAGTGTCCTTCCGCCCTCAAGACAGGGGGAGGTCATTCACAGATATCTGATAGGACTTTACAGATGTATGAGAGTGCTGACGAAAAGATTTCCTCATATACTTTTTGAGGGCTGTGCATCCGGAGGAAACAGATTTGATCTTGGAATACTGAGCTACTTCCCCCAGATATGGGCTAGTGATGACACGGATGCCATAGTGCGTGCGGAGATACAGACAGGATACAGCTATGGCTATCCACAGAGCAGCTGGGGTTCACATGTATCCGGGGTGCCGAATCATCAGACCCTCAGAATAACACCACTGGAATCCAGATTTGCGGTTGCAGGCTTTGGCAGTCTGGGCTACGAATGTAATCTCTGTGACATGAGCAGAGAAGGCCTCGCCGAGATACAGGGACAGATAGAAATATATAAAAAATACCGTAAGGTTTTTCAGTACGGACAGATGTATCGCGGAAGAACATTTACGGGAGGAGATTCCGGAGGTAACAGTGTACTGGTAAGTGATGACAGCAATGTTACCGAATGGACCGTGGTTTCACCTGATAAAAAAATGGCAGTGGGGATGATAGTACAGAAGCTCATGATTCCTAACATGGCATATCAGTATTACAGGGCTACGGGACTTGATGAAGACAAATATTACCATTTTTATAATAAAGAGCACAAGGTTGACATAAAACAATTTGGGGATCTTGTAAACATTGTTTCCCCGATCCATCTTAAGCCCGGATCCATAAGACATAATCTTGTTTCAAAGTTTTACAAGCTTGAAGGAGACAGGGAAAATCTGAAGATGTTCGGCGGCTCCATAATGAATGCCGGAGTCAAATTGCTCCCTTCATATGCCGGAACAGGATTTAACGGAAATACAAGAATATTCTCTGATTTTAATGCGAGAGTTTACTTCATGGAAGAGGAGGATATTTCTTGAAAAAAAATATAAAAATCGGTATAATCATAGTTAGTTGATTTTGAATGTTTGATGAAAGAAAAAGGAGCGAGAATGCATATGGAATACCCGAATGTTTTCATAATGGATCACCCTTTGATCAAGCATAAAATATCTCGTCTCAGAGATAAGAATACCGGGACAAATGAGTTCCGACAGCTTATCGAAGAGATAACAATGCTTGAGGGTTACGAGGCATTAAGAGATCTTCCTCTTAAGGATATAGAAGTAGAGACTCCTTTAGAGAAATGTATGACTCCGGCCATCGACGGAAAGAAGCTGGCGATCATACCGATACTCAGAGCCGGACTTGGAATGGTAAATGGAATAACAGCGCTTGTTCCTATGGCCAAGGTAGGTCATATAGGTCTTTACAGAGATTCTGTTACTCATATTCCTCATGAGTATTATTGCAAGATACCGGACAATATAGATGAGAGAGAGGTTATTTTACTTGATCCTATGCTTGCAACCGGCGGTTCTGCATCTGCAGCCGTTGATTATGTCAAGATACAGGGTGGTAATCATATAAAATTCATGTGTATTATTGCTGCTCCCGAAGGTCTTTCTAAACTGGCAGAGTCTCATCCTGATATAGAGATCTACGTATGTCAGCTTGACAGAGAACTGAATGAGGACGCATATGTCCTTCCTGGTATAGGAGATGCGGGTGATAGAATATTCGGAACAGCATAAAAAATCATAAGTCAAAACATACTTTTGACAGCATGTCATAAATAAATAGCAGGGGGTTATAAAAATGGCTAACGAGTTACAGCAGTTTAATCTTAATAAAGTAGTACAGGAGTATTCAGAGAAAAAGGGTTATACAGAGGGTGTACGTTATTATCATAAGCTGATAAAGAGCAATAATGCAGTCAGAAATTCGAAATATTATTCGATTGTTCAGAAATTTGATGCTGCTCTCAAGGTTTTCCTTAAGGAGGATAATTCCGAATCACTTCTCGAAGTAACAAAGGTATTTCCGGAATACTATGAGAACGGAGAGCTTCCTGAACTGTTTGAATCTGAAGAACTGAGATTTGCATTTGATAACATTTCCGAATATCTAATGAATCTCAGCAAGATATATGGACTTGATCTTCACTAATTAAGCTAGTCAGTATAATAACCTGCTGATCATTTGGCAGGTTATTGTTTTAATTAAATGGGAAATGTGTTTCCTGCAAAGTTATAAAGAAAGGAACCGTAAATGTATTATTTCATAGTTAATTATACCGGCGGAAGCGGTAAGGCTAAAAAAACCTGGGATACGGTACATTACCTTCTTAAGAAAAAGGATGTAGATTATAAGGCGTATGTTACGAAGAGACAGGGCCATGCCAGAGAACTGGCAAAGCGGATCTCCGAGTTTGAAGAGGACGATATAAGGATAGTTGTAGTGGGTGGTGACGGTACCATAAACGAAGTGCTGAACGGAATTACCGACTACAGCAGAGTTCGTTTCGGAGTTATACCAACCGGCTCGGGAAATGATTTTTCCAGAGGCATGGGTATTCCGAAGGACACGGCAACTGCAGTTGATACTCTCCTTAACAGTGTCCGGGGAAAAGAGATAGATTTAGGAGAGGTTATCACAGACGATGGGGTTTCTCATACATTTGCCATAAGCTCCGGTATAGGACTTGATGCCATCGTATGTAAGAAGATGATAACTTCAAAGGTAAAGCGATTTATGAACAGGATCCGTCTGGGAAGTCTGTCATATCTTATAGTTACCGTCACAACGCTTTTCAGTATGAAAACCTATAAGGTAAAGGTTCAGATGACTGAAAAGGACGGAAAGGATGTGAGTGAGCTTGCATTCAAGGATCTGATATTTATGGCAGCCATGAACTTCCCTGCAGAGGGCGGCGGCGTTCCCATGAATCCTAATGCGGTAGCCGATGACGGACTGCTTTCCATCTGTGCGGTTTCGGGCATACCGAAGTGGAGAACATTTTTCCTGCTTCCAAAGCTGAAAAAGGGTAAGCACGAAGGAAAGAAGGGCTTCATGTTAAAAGATGTGAAGAGCCTTGTCTTTGACGCAGAAGAACCGATGGTACTTCATACAGACGGAGAATACATCGGCGATGTAACGCATATAGAGATGAATATAAAGAAAAATGTTTTAAATGTGATGGTGTAATAAATTGCGTATCACCAACATTATGAATGTTTTTTTGGACTGTGAATAATAATTCCCGGGAGGATCCTATGGATAGAACCTTCAGCAAGAGATTGTTCAAACATCTGGACGAACTTAAAACTTTATACGATCAGCTGTATAACGATGAGTCTGCTTTTGCTGAGTTCTGCGATGGTCTTTCCAGGTATTTTGAAAAAAGGCCTGAAAGCCTCAGGAATATTGATGCAAAACGGGTTAAAAATCCCAACTGGTATATGAGTCAGGATATGGCGGGACTTGAGCTTCACATGGAAAATGATGTGAGAACCTTCCGTGATGTTCAGAGTGTTCTGGGTTATTACAGCAAGATCGGTTACAATATCCTGGATCTTGGATTTATTCTCAGTACACCTAAGAAGATCAGCGATGCCGGGGCCATTACGGATTACAGGAAGGTCGGTAGCAGCTACGGAAGTATGGAGGAGCTGACTGCACTTGCAGCGTCATGTCACAGGAGACAGATGAGGCTTTGTATAGATGTAAATATGAGCTTTACGGCTGACAACCATAAATGGGCTAAAAAAACCAGAGCACTGGATAAGACCTATATGACCAGATACATCCGGACTGAAAATGGTGATGATGCAAACAGATATGATGATCTGGCGGATGTAGAAATGGGTGACAGACATCGTGGAAATTTCACCTACCAGCCTGATAATGATTTTTATGTAATGACTACATTTAAACCATATGAGTGGGATCTGAATTATAAAAATCCCATGGTAATGAATAAGATGTTCCGAAATCTGCTTTATCTGGCAAATCAGGGAGTAGATATTTTCAGAATCCATGACGACAGATATTTATGGAAGGATATATCCCGCGGCTGTATGAATCCCGAGGAGACACAGAAGGCTATACGGATACTGAAGCTTGCCATAGAAATAGTATGTCCGGGAGTTCTTATATGGACAGAGTGGTCTGATCAGGGACAGTTTATTGAGGATAGTGAGATAATAGATATTGTCTGGCATACTCTTGCAACTCAGAACTGCAGGCTTATGAAAGCTCATATGGATAAAATGAATTCGTATCCGAAGGAAATGCTGTTCTCAAATGTATTGATGGATGACTCCGAAATAGAGTGGAAGCTTGACTACGGACTTCTTGCTGAGGAAGCCATAGAAAAAGAGTCTCACATAAATTTCCTGAATAAATATTATTCGGGAAGAATGGGAAGCGTTGCTGAGATGACGGGGCTTGCAAAGGCATTGGTGGAAGGAACCTCGGAGGACCTGGATACAGCGAAGAAGAAGTATATACTTATTTATGTTTTTATTCTGATGAAATGCGGTATGCCTGTCATATGTGAAAGAGATGAAAATATACTTCCTGAGATTCATGAGCTTATACTAAAGCTGAAGCAGATGAGAAGTGATGACAAGGTTTTCAATGTCAATGCAGACAGATGGACGATGGACACCTGGGATGAGGGTACATTTGCCATGGGAAGATATTTTGATGGGGAGAAGCTTCTTGCAATCATGAATTTTTCCGATACAGACAGGACAGCATGGATAAATGAAAATGACGGCGACTACTACGAACTTATAACCGGTGAGACAATGCCGGCAGAGGGAGTATTTGTTCCTGCATATGGATATAAATTGTTAAAGAAAACATTTTAAATAATCATGAAATATGAGATAACCGGATTGTTCTTGTGATTATTGACAAAAATTCAAAAAAAATGACGAATATTTTTAGTTGCACCCTATGGTAAATATATAGTAGAGTAGTAGCATACACGTTAAATGATTTTGGACAGGAGGATAAAGCTTTGGTTAATAGTATATCTGATGCAATAAAGTATGTCGGCGTTGACGATCATGATATAGATCTTTTTGAGAGTCAGTATATTGTTCCGGAAGGAATGGCATACAATTCATATGTGATACTTGATGAGAAGACAGCTGTAATGGATACAGTTGATGCAAGAAAGACTGACGAGTGGCTTGCAAATGTTAAAGAAGCCCTCGGCGGACGTAAGCTTGATTATATAGTAGTTCAGCATATTGAGCCTGATCATTCAGGAAGCTTTGCTGCAGCTGTTAAGGAATTTCCTGATGCTGTAGTAGTCGGAAATGCAAAGACATTTACTATGCTGGGACAGTTTTTTGATATAGCAGCTCTTGGTATAGATGGAAGAAAGCTGGAGGTAAAGGAAGGTGACACTCTGTCACTTGGAACTCACACACTTCAGTTCATACTTGCACCTATGATCCACTGGCCTGAGGTTATGATGACCTATGAGCAGAGTGAGAAGGTATTCTTCTCAGCAGATGCATTTGGCAAGTTCGGGGCACTTGATTTTGATGATCCTGAGGGATGGGCTTGTGAAGCCAGAAGATACTATTTCGGAATAGTAGGAAAGTACGGAGTTCCTGTACAGACTCTTCTGAAGAAGGCAGCAGCACTTGAGATTGAGAAGATACTTCCGCTTCACGGACCGGTTCTTCCAATGCCGGGTGATGAACTCAGTTACTATCTTGATACATATAATACATGGAGCAGCTATGAGGCAGAGACTCATGGTGTATTTGTTGCATACGCATCAATTCACGGAAACACAGCAAAGGCTGCAAAGAAGCTGGCAGAGATGCTGGAGGCTCAGGGTGAGAAGGTTGCCATCTCCGATATCTGCAGAGAGGATATGGCAGAGTGCGTAGAGGATGCATTCAGATATGATCGTATGGTTATCTGTTCATCCAGCTATGACGGAGGAATATTCCTTCCGATGTTCGACTTCCTGAATCACCTTACAGTAAAGACATACCAGAACCGTAAGGTATTCATACTTGAGAACGGTTCATGGGCTCCAAGTGCAGCAAGAACTGCCAAGGGTATTATCGAGGGATGGAAGAATGTTGAACTCCTCGAGCCTGTAGTAACAATAAAGAGTACTGTCAAAGACAGCGACATTCCTAATATTCAGGCACTGGCTGATGCAGTAGTTGCGGCCGGCAAATAAGTTTACATAATTCATGACAGACGAACTGTGATTCGGCTGTCATGTTTGTTTATTAGTTAAACCGTGAAAGTATCAAAGGAAAGATAAAGATAAAACAGGAGTAAGAAAATGGGTGGATTTTTTGCAACAGCTTTAAAAGATGATTCGGTATTTGATCTGTTCTATGGAACTGATTATCATTCACATCTTGGTACGAGAAGAGCAGGTATGGTGGTTCATGGCCGTAATGGATTTAACAGAGCCATACATAACATAGAAAATGCTCCTTTCAGAAGTAAGTTTGGAAGTGATGTACATGATATGGAGGGAAATCTTGGAATAGGATGTATATCTGACTATGATCCTCAGCCCCTTCTTGTTCGTTCACATCACGGTACATACGCTATAGTATGTGTAGGAAAGATCAACAACTCTGATGAACTTATTGAAGAAGTATTTAAGACCGGTGGATTTCATTTCCAGATGATGAGTTCAGGTGAAGTGAATAAGACAGAGCTTACAGCAGCCCTTATCAACCAGAAGGACAACATCATCGAAGGTATAAAATATGCTCAGGATTCGATAGATGGATCTATGACAATCCTTCTTCTGACTCAGGATGCGGTATATCTTGCAAGAGATAAGTATGGTCGTACTCCGATCGTTGTCGGATATAAAGAGGGCGAAGGATTCTGTGCAGCATTTGAGTCCTTCTCATATCTGAATCTTGGATATAAGGACTTCAAGGAACTTGGACCCGGTGAGATAGATGTTATGACTCCGGAAGCAGTAACTGTTATGGAGAAGCCGGGTGAGAAACTTCGTATATGTACATTCCTTTGGGTATATTATGGATATCCTTCATCAAGATATGAGGGAGTATCTGTTGAGGAAATGAGATATAACTGCGGATCGGCCCTGGCAAAAAGAGATGGCTATACAAGAGATGATATTGATGCAGTTGCCGGAGTTCCCGATTCCGGAACTGCACATGCCATGGGATACGCAAATGAGTCAGGTGTTCCATTTTCAAGACCATTTGTAAAATATACACCGACATGGCCACGTTCCTTCATGCCGACACATCAGAACAAGAGAAATCTTATCGCAAAGATGAAGCTGATACCTGTGCATGAGCTGATAGACGGAAAGAAGCTGCTTCTTATCGATGACTCCATAGTTCGTGGAACACAGCTTCGTGAAACCACTGAATTCCTGTATGACAGCGGTGCAAAGGAGGTTCATATCAGACCTGCATGTCCACCACTTCTGTTCGGATGTAAGTATATAAACTTCTCCAGATCAAATAGTGATATGGAGCTTATTGCAAGACAGGTTGTTGCTGAGGAAGAAGGAGAGCAGGTTGAGAGAACAATTCTTGAGGACTATGCAAATCCTGATTCAGACAGATATCATCTTATGCTTGAGAAGATCAGACAGAAGCTGAACTTTACAACACTTAAGTTCAACCGTCTGGATGATATGATAGCAGCTACCGGTATAGACAAAGAAAATCTCTGCACATATTGCTGGGATGGTAGAGAGTAGAAAATATAAATAAAATATTAAATAAGTCAATGGGGTTGTCCCATTGACTTATTTATTTATGATACGGCTCGTGATTTATGATACGGAATCCGCGGTAGATCTGTTCCAGTAATACAACCCTCATCAGCTGGTGTGGAAATGTCATTTTTGAGAAACTGAGATGGAATGACGCTCTGGATATTACAGAATTATGTAAACCAAGAGAACCGCCGATGATGAATACAACATGGCTTACGCCGTCGACGCTGAGCTTTTCTATCTTCGAAGCAAGCTCTTCACTGCTTAGCTGTTTCCCGTTTATTTCCAGTGTTATGATATATGCTCCCTGCATGGCAGGTTTATCCAGCAGTGCATTTATCCTGTCTGCTTCGGTGCTGAGAATGCCCTGAACCTCTATATCGCTGGCTTTATCAGGGGTCTTCTCGTCTGCCACCTCATTCACGGAAAGGGTGCAGTAGCGGCTCAGTCGTTTGCTGTATTCACTGACAGCATCTCTGTAAAAAGATTCTTTTATTTTTCCTACACATATTATGTCGATTTTTATCATGATTTGTGTTATCCTAATGTTTATGATTGATTTTTTATTTAAAACTGATTCAAAACTGAATAAGAGAAAAATAGTTTTTTTCATTTTAACACTTTTTTGCATGGGTGTGATATTTTATTTTTCATCGAAATCTGCAAATGTATCAACAGAGGAAAGTCACAGAGTAGGAAAGTTTGTGGGATATGTGCTGGAGTATGATTTCCAGAACTGGACGGAGGATGCTCAGGAAATATATGCTGCAAGGCTGGATGAACCTATACGTAAGGTAGCACATTTTACTGAGTTCTTTCTTTTGGGTATAGCACTTACAGGCTTTTTGTATGATGCTAAAAGAAGTAAAAAGCAGAAGGTGCTTATCCCTCTCATAGTCGGCGTACTTTACGCTGTGTCGGATGAGTTGCATCAGCTGATCGTCGGCGCGGGAAGAGCATGTCAGGTGACGGATGTGCTTATCGACAGCGGTGGCGTTTTTATGGGAATCATGCTGGCGTGTCTGAATATATACATAGTAAGAAAAGCATTTGCAAATTAGAAATATCAGGAGATTTTTATGACAGAGAGAGAATACAAAAGACAGCAAAGAAGAAAAACTGTTTTCATGTTGAGAATTCTTTGCGTTGTAGTCGCACTTGTTCTTGTTGCCATACTTGGAATCATTTTTGTCAAGCTTATGTCTGACAGACAGGAGAAGACAAAGAAAGATAAAGCGAAGACCGAAGTAACTACTCAGGTATCGGAAACCACAACCCAGAGTGAGACCACGGAGTATCAGACGGTTGATGAGTCGGAGGTAGAGTTTAACGGTGATGCGGTTGTTATAGATCCGGACAGCTGGATGGCTGATAAGACAATATATAATCCGGTTTCAACAGACAGCACCATACATCTTCCGAAAGCCGATCTCGAAGGCTTCAATCAGGTTATAGCAGATGAAGCCGGACATGATACTTCTTCTGAGGATGGTACCGGAGGAAGCGCATGGGATACAGTTACCCTGCAGCTGGACAGTGTTGAGGGTTCCATAAACTATACAGAGCCCGGCAATCCTACAAAAACCCAGCAGCTTACAAGTACTTACATGATTCTTGTGGATCTGGATGAAGATACCATAGTTGCAGAGCGTGACTGCGAGAAGGTAGTCAGTCCCGCATCGATGACAAAGGTTCTTACAGTACTTACTGCAAGAGACTTTATAGATGAATCAAATCTTGATGATACATTTATCATAAATGAAGGTATCACGGAATATGTCAGAAAAAATGACTGCAGTGCAGTAGGATTCCTTCCAAATGGAGAAGTAACCGTCAGAGATCTTCTTTACGGAACCATACTTCCTTCAGGTGCGGATGCGGCAATGGGTCTTGCAGAGTACTGCTGCGGAGATCAGGAAACCTTCGTTCAGGCCATGAATAAAAAGGTTGAGGAGCTGGGACTTTCGGAGACGGCCCATTTTACAAATGTTGTGGGAATGTATGACGAGGATCTTCATTGTACTATGAAGGATATGGCCGTCATCCTGGGAGTTGCAGTTCAGGACGATCTTCTGAGAGATGTGCTTTCCCTCAGAACTTACACCACGGACTACCAGTATTCACCCTCTGAAGTAAACGGAACAACCGAAGCAGAGGGAGAAGTTGTGGATGAAGCTACAACAGAAGAAGAGAAGCTGTCTATAGAAGTTTCCAACTGGTTCCTCAGAAAGATAGAAGATAAGCCTATGCACGGAAATGTAGTCGCAGCAAAAACAGGTTTCGTAGATGAGGCAGGATGCTGTGCAGTCAGCTATTATGAGGCTGATAATGGTAAGCACTATGTATGCTGTACGGGAAATGCATTCAGTTCATGGCGTGCTATATACGACCACGTAGGCGTATACAGATCACTGACACCGTAAAGAAAAGGGGCGTTGAAGGGGATTATGAAAAAAAGAATAGTTGTGAGTTTATTACTTCTGGCAGTTATCGGACTTCTTATCTATACCATAGCAAATCCGTATGACGCAGAAGCATTTGAGGAAAGCGGAAGTGAGTTTTATTCCACCTGGGTAGCACTGATTCCGCCGGTTGTGGCAATACTTCTGGCGCTATTAACAAAAGAGGTTTATTCATCTCTGTTTGTGGGAATAGTAAGTGGGGCACTTCTTTACTCAAACTTCAATCTTGAGCATGCCGTAAATACCATGTTCTTCAATGAAGATGGAGGAATGCTTTACAAGATAGCGGATTCATTTAATGTAGGTATCCTGGTGTTCCTGGTTTTACTCGGAATACTGGTTGCCCTCATGAATAAAGCCGGAGGTTCGGCTGCATTCGGAAACTGGGCATCAAAGCACATAAAAAGCCGTAAGGGTGCACAGCTGGCAACGGTTGTACTCGGAGTGCTTATCTTTGTTGATGATTATTTTAACTGTCTGACAGTTGGTAGTGTTATGAAGCCTGTTACTGATTCTCACAAGGTTTCACGTGCAAAGCTGGCATATATCATAGATGCCACAGCAGCACCCGTATGTATCATAGCACCTATCAGTTCATGGGCTGCTGCCGTAACATCTTCGGTTCCTGAGGATTCTAATATAAATGGATTCCAGACCTTTATAAATACAATCCCATATAATTATTATGCAATACTGACTCTGGTAATGATGATCATCATCATTCTTCACAAAGCAGATTTCGGTCCCATGAAAAAGCATGAGATAAATGCATTTAAGGGTGATCTGTTTACAACAGGCGGTGAAGGAAAGGGAACGGATGAACATATAGAGGTGAGCGATAAAGGAATTGTTCTTGATCTGGTTCTTCCTGTTGCAGTACTTATAATAGCCTGCATATTCGGAATGGTATATACCGGAGGATTTCTGGATGGAGTGGACTTTATAACTGCATTTGCCGATGCTGATGCATCAGTGGGACTGGTTCTCGGAGGATTTGTTGCGGTTATATTTACATTTTTCTATTATATGCTGAGAGATGTAATGAGCTTTAAGGATTTTACGGACTGCATAGTTGCGGGCTTTAAAGCGATGGTGGCACCTATACTTATACTTATCTTTGCATGGACTCTGTCGGGAATGACAAATCTTCTGGGGGCAAAGGTGTTCGTTGCAGATACGGTTGCCCAGGCGGCACCGGAGCTTCAGTCTATGCTTCCTGCAGTAATATTCCTTGTGGCACTTGGTCTTGCATTTTCAACAGGTACATCATGGGGAACCTTCGGAATCCTTATTCCTATTGTGATGGGAGTATTCCCGAATGGTGAGATGATGTTGATATCCATATCTGCATGTCTCGCAGGAGCAGTCTGCGGAGACCATTGTTCACCTATATCAGATACAACCATCATGGCATCTGCCGGAGCACAGTGTAATCATATCAATCATGTTTCGACGCAGCTGCCTTATGCACTAACCTGTGCAGCAGTTTCCTTTGTGACATACATTTTTGCAGGTTATATAAAGAATCCTGCCATATGTCTGCCGATAGGAATAGTGCTTATGATAATTACCATGTTAATTATCGAGAAGGTGACAGGACGTATGCCTGATGTAGAAGAAAGTGCAGAGGCGTAGAGAAAAACTATATTAAAAATAGAAGCTTAATACAGTAAAGAAAAAAATAGTAAGATATAAACGGGCGACAGGCTTAGTCAGGTAAAACTGATTGGGAATGTCGCCTTTTTACGCCTTTAAATTTAATAATATAAGTGTTGATATATATGTCAAAAGGTATTTTTAGATACGTGTCAAAAGGTACTTTTAAACATACATTATGTAGTCTAAAAAACAAACGTAATGTAAAATATAATTGACAAATTGTTATTGTAATGATATCATTCGCATTAAATGAAAAAGCAGTTTATATATAGTGACAGAAAAATGAGATTTATATGATGGAGGATATGTGAAATGTCATTAGTAGTTAAGGATCTTTACAAAAAGTATGGAGAAAAGGTTGTAGTTGATCATATCAGCTTTGAGATGACTAAGCCGGGCGTATATGCACTGCTGGGTTCTAACGGAGCAGGTAAAACTACTACCATAAGAATGATTCTTGGTATGCTGGATAGAGATGGCGGTGAGGTTACATGGAATGGTAAGCCACTTACATTTGATAACTGCAATATCGGATATCTGGCAGAGGAAAGAGGCCTTTATCCAAAGTACACACTTATCGATCAGATAAGATACTTCGGCGAGCTGAGAGGCGTAGACAGAAAAACTATTGATGAGAGAATCAAGTACTGGTCAGAGAGACTTAAGGTTGAAGAGTATCTCTATCCTGAAAAGGCTGCTGAAATAATCGCTAAGCAAAAAGGCGAGAAGGTAAGTGCTGCAAAGAAGGGCAAGAAGAAAAAGGCAAAGCTTCAGAGCCCTGATCAGCTGTCAAAGGGTAATCAGCAGAAGATACAGTTCCTTATAGCTCTGATTTCCGATCCTGAGCTGATTGTCCTCGATGAACCATTCTCAGGACTTGATCCGGTAAATGCTGACATACTTAAAGAGGTTGTCAGAGAGCAGATAGCTGCCGGAAAGTATATCATCATGTCAAGTCACCAGATGGAGGTTGTTGAAGAGTTCTGTACAGATATAACTATCCTTCACAGATCCAATGCAGTTGTATCCGGAAATCTTAATGAGATAAAGAAAGAGACCGGAAGAGTTAACTTAAGCCTTAAGGTAGAGCAGGATATATCTTCATACATAAAAGAAGTCGGTGCTGAAATAGTTACAGAGAAAGAGTTTGAGTATAGCATCAAGGTTACAGGTGATGAGCAGGCAAACAAGCTCCTCGCAAACCTGATAAGTGCAGGAATTCCTATAGTAAGATTTGATCTAAGCGAGCTTTCACTTCACGAGATATTCGTAAAGGCAGTTGGAGGAGAAATAGAAGAGGAAGAAGAGTAAAAGTCTTATATCTTACAGGAAGGAATGATAAAAATGAATAAACATGAAAATATATATAGTATGAAGGGAATCGGTAAGGTTTACAGGTTTACCATCCTTCAGACTCTTAAGAATAAAACATACCTGCTATCACTCATAATGATGATCATTTTTATGGGTGCTATTGGACCTATAAACTATTTACTGACAAATACTCAGGAGAAGAGTATGAAGGAAGGCGATATCCTGAATGATCTCACTTCCGAGAAAATCACGATCCTGAATGAGACAGATATAAAGTTTGATCAGATAGCTGAAGATAATTTCTCAGATAAAGAGGGTGGTCTTAAAAAGGAAATGATCACATTTTATCAGGCTGGCGAAAAGTCTGAGGATGAGCTGATCAATTCTCTTGGTAAGAAGGATTCTCTTGTTGTGATCAAGCTGGGTGAATCAGGCTACAAGGTAAGCGGAATAATCGGTAACGATTCAGAGGTTAAAACAAACGAGATAAATGATATAACTGATCTAGTAAACAGTCAGTTTTTGGATGCAAGGATGAAGGAAACCGGTATCAGTGAGGCTGATATAATGAAGCTTTCTCAGGGAGTAAAGGATGAAGGTGCGGTTTTACAGAGTGAATACAAGGATGAGCTTGGAAAAACTATAACAGGTGCCTCATATTCTACCTATATGACCGGTTTCTCTATACTCATCTTTTTAGTAATAACACTTTCAAACTCATATGTAATTACCTCTGTTACAGAGGAGAAGCAGTCAAAGCTTGCTGAAAATATACTCGTAAGTGTAAGACCTATGGCTCTTCTTATGGGAAAGATCTTTGGTATGCTTACTTATGTATTTATGATCCTTGTTGGTGGACTTTTAGCTACTAAGGCTTCCAATCTGATCATGGAAAATGTATTTAATATCGATTTAAGTAAGATAAATAATGGTGGCATTATCAATATGTCACTTATCAGCGATTCGGGAGTATTAACAACAATCATAGTTGTTGTAACTATAATTTTCGGAGTATTATCATTTTCCGTTCTGGGTGGTATCTTCGGTAGTGCATGTTCAAAGCCTGAGGATACTCAGAATGCAACCGGTTCCGTAATGATGATCGCAATGGTAGGATACTTCGCATCATTTATGCTCGGAACAGTTGATAAGGATGTATGGAATATGGTGCTTACATACATTCCTCCATTTTCTTATTACTCCATGCCGGTTATGTATGCAACAGGAAGAATAGGGCTGCCGGAGGTAGGACTTTCTCTGGCTATACAGCTCGCAGTGCTTGTTGTCGTTACTATGCTTTGCGCAAAGACATACAGGACGCTTGTTCTCAGTGACTCAAGTACACCAAAGTTTATGACTATAATCAAGTCACTTAAAGCGTAAGGGGGTAATGTAAGATGTTTAAGAATTTCAGTAAAGTATTTAAGTTTACATTTCATAATCAGGTAACAACAAAAGGCTACAAGATTGGAACAATTCTTTTTGCAATCCTCCTTTTTGCCGTTCCTGCAGTTATTCTCTTCTTTATGGGAGCGTCATCTGAAGAGGACGAAGAGGGAATCAAAAGCTGTGGTGCTGATAAGATATATGTTGTGTCAGATAATACACCGCTCGAGGACTTCAATTCTCTTAATGCTCTCGGAGTTGAAGAGTACACAGCTATAGAGTATATACCTGCAAAGAGTGTAGATGATGCACTAGACACTGTTAAGGCGGGTGACGAGAAAACCAGCCTTATCCTGGAGATAACTCACGAGGACAGGATATCAGAGAGAATAATCATTCCTGAGAACAGTACTATAAATAAAACTACAGCAGAAAACTATGAGGACTTTATAGAAGAAGCTGATCAGACATTTACAGTTCTGGCATCGGGGCTTCCTATGCAGGAGCTTACAAAGGTTTCAATTCCTGTTAATTCTGATGTTTATACAGCAGACGGATACGTGGCTGATTCAAGTCTTATGAATGACAAGACAGCACTTAAAGAGCAGAACAATAATGAAATCCTTAAGGTTGCAAATATGGTTCTTACATTTCTTGCCATCATGGTCCTTTACTTTATAGTAATCATGTATGGTAACGGAATTATGCAGAATGTAGTTCTGGAGAAATCAAATAAGCTTATGGATACAATGCTTGTGTCAATACATCCGCAGGCACTTATATTCGGTAAGATGATGGGAATACTTGCTGCAGCCTTCCTTCAGCTTTTCATCTGGATTGCAGCGCTCGTAGGAGGCTTTGTAACAGGATACGTATTGGTAGAAAATCTTTACCCGAAAAATGAGCTTGCATTTATCACATTCCTGAAGAGCTTCAAGGAGATGAACTTATTTACACCGATAAATGTAATCATAGCAGTTCTTGTTCTGGTTCTCGGAATCGTATTCTACTGCTCAATTTCTGCTATTTGCGGAGCTATATCTTCAAGCAGGGAGCAGGCAGCAAGTAATCAGGGAATATTTGTTATATTAATTCTTGTGAGCTTCTACATAGTAATCTTTAACATGAACGGTACATCATTTGAAAACTGGATATATCTGCTCCCATGTACCGGAGCATTTGTACTTCCATCCGGTGTTTGTACAGGCCTTTGCAGCACGTCGCTTGCACTTGCAGGACTTGGAATAATGGTTGTTTTAGCCGGACTGCTTCTGTTCCTTGCAGGAAAGCTTTACACCATGATGTCACTCTACAAAGGTAATAAGGTAGATATAGTAAAAGCTATGAAGATGCTGGCAAGTAAAAAGTAAGATTAAGAGGTGACATGGATGAGCTTTGGTAAATCTCTGGGGTTTATATTGGTAATACTCGGAATAGTGTTTATCATTAAAAATATTATCACAAAAGAAGATACAGAAAAAGAGTAGGGGGCAGACATAGATGAAGAATCTGAAACTGAAGTCTGCCCGGGCCGAAAAGGATATGTCGCAGGCTGATCTTGCTCAGGCTGTCGGAGTTTCAAGGCAGACAATCAATTCAATAGAAAAGGGTGATTATAATCCGACTATAAAGCTCTGTCTCAGTATCTGTAAAACTCTGGACAGAACGCTGGATGAGCTTTTCTGGGAGGAGTAACATCCCACTGTCTTACTGGTATTATCCCGAATGATGCGTTAATATTTACGGGTCGTTATCTGTAGACTATTTTGACGCCTGACGGCTTGAATGCAATCCCGTCTGTTTTCGGATGAATATGAATGGCCCATAAAGGTGAAAATCGTGAAGATATACATGGCACCCCTCGAGGGCATAACTACATATGTATATAGAAATGCGCTGAAGAAGCACTACGGCGGAGTAGATAAGTACTTTACTCCATTTCTAACAGCCAGTCATCTGAAGGGCCGCGAGAAGAGAGATGTTCATCCTGATAACAATAAGGGGATGAAGGTTGTTCCTCAGATACTGACAAATGATGCTGAGCTTTTTGTAACTATAGCAAAGCAGCTGGCAGAACTTGGATATAGAGAAGTAAATCTCAACCTGGGATGTCCTTCTGGAACAGTAGTGTCAAAGGGACGAGGAGCAGGCTTTCTCGATAGGACAAAAGAATTAGATAGTTTTCTGTACTATATATATGATAAGCTGTCGGGAGACAGCGAAGCCTCCGCCATGGAGATATCTGTAAAAACCAGGATCGGTGTAGAGTTCGAATCTGAGTGGGATGACATTCTGGAGATTTATAAGAAGTATCCTATATCAGAGCTCATCATACATCCCAGACTCAGAAATGATTTCTATGATGGTGAGGTTCGCCTAGAGGCATATAGAAAGGCTATGCTACTTTTCGGATCACTTTCGAAAGAAGCTTCATTTGGAACAAAGCTTTGCTATAATGGGGATATAGTTGACACGGATTCCTTTGAGAGAATATCTTCATATATAAAGCAGTGTACCGAGAGTGAGGCTGGGGACGAAAATCCAGTTCCATATATGATAGGTCGCGGAGTTATAGCAAATCCGGAACTTCCTACGATTCTGAGAAGACATACTGAGAACGAGGGTTCTGAAGGCGATTCATTTGACAGATGTGAGATAGATAGGAAGAGACTGAGAGCATTTCTCGCGGATATCGTGGAAGGATATAAGGCGGAAATGTCAAATGAGAAGCAGGTTGTTATGAAGATGAAGGAGCTCTGGACCTATCTCGCTAAGGGACTGGATCTTGATGTAAAGGATATAAAGGCGATTCATAAGACAAGCCGCCTGGAGGAATATAAATCGGTTGAGCAGATGATCCTGCTTAGATAAAGGAAAGATTATGGCTGCTAGAAAAGAAGAAAATCCAACTGGTGCTTCCAAGAGCACGGTGAAAAAGCATATAACCACGGGAGAGTTTTCGCGCGTATATCTTATGTATGGTGCCGAGCAGTACCTTGCAACGTACTACCGCGATGAGATAAAGAATGCGCTGGTAGATCCAAGTGACGACCTTAACTGTAGAGTGTACGATACCGATAGCTTTGACCTGAATACTCTTATAAATGATGCGATAACAGTTCCCTTTTTCGCTGAACATAGAGTAGTTGTGGTTAATGGCAGTGGGTACTTTGATGGATCGGATCCAGCATTTATCGAGAGTGTAAATCAGATTCCTGAGTCAAATGTGGTTATCTTCTGCGAGCAGAAGGTGAACAAGGCTAAGAAGGCATATCTCGCTGCATCGAAGAGCCCAGATGTTACTGTTCTTGAGTTTAAAGGGCTGGAGAAGAGTGACCTGATAGCTTGGCTGGGCAGTATACTCGGTGAGGACGGTTTAAAAGTAAAGCTGTCAGTTCCTGAGAAAATCCTGGATGCATGCGGCTCCGATGCTGATATGTATATGCTTGAAAATGAAGCTCGTAAGGTTCACGATTACTGCATAGATAAAGGAGTAGTAGGCCCGGAAGATGTGGCGCTGCTCTGTTCAAATGCGGTAGAGGATAAGATATTTGATATGTGTCGCGCGATATCACAGAAGAATGCTGCGGTTGCAATTAGTCAGTATCAGGATCTGATAAAGCTTAAAAAGAGCGTTGTCACTATCATGGGGCGAATCCAGGCACAGTACAATCAGCTTCTAGATGTTAAGATACTTCTGGAGGAAGGAAAGAAGCCTGCAGATATTGAATCCAAGCTTCGTCTTTCGAAGTGGATCACGTCAAGACTCATTTCACTTGCCAATTCATATACTAGAAAACAGCTGATTGAGGCGGTGGATATGTGCCAGGAGGCAATTATGATGAACAATAGCGGCGGACTTCTGGGAAATGCTGCTGTTGAGAACCTAATCGTTAAACTTCTTACAAAAGGGGCTTGACGAGAAGCGTAGTCTTTGTTATTATGACATTTGCTGTAGTTTAAGTAGATTCTTATATGCCGGTGCATAAGCATCAGACGTGTCTTGGCTAAGTAAGATTCGAAGAAAGTAGTTCAACTAAAGAACGGCTGACTTTAGTCTGGAACATTTCAGATACAGTATCAAATATAGAATAGTTATAATCGATTAAATCCGGAGGAAATGAAGACATGGCAAATATTAAATCTGCAAAGAAGAGAATTCTTACAAGCAAGAAGAGAGAGATGAAGAATAAGAGCGTTAAGAGCAAGGTTAAGACACTTGTAAAGAAGGTTGAGGCTGCTATAGAGGCTAATGATAAGGCTGCAGCTGAGGCAGCTCTTCAGGTTGCTATCTCAGAGATCAGCAAGGCTGCAAACAAGGGTATCTACCACAAGAACACAGCTTCACGTAAGATCTCACGTCTCACAATTGCTGTTAACAAGATTG
>CACZLA010000034.1 GCA_902781895.1 uncultured Lachnospiraceae bacterium | reverse complement strand
TAAATATGGGCAAAGCAGAAGTGATTCTGTGACGCAAAGCTATAGGACCTTGAACAGTCTATAAGGGTGAGAGCTTAACTTTCAAGGTAGCCAGTTGCACTTTGTTTTTACAGCGGGCTTACTGTAGTGTGGTCGTTGATTTTTTTGTATTTAATAACACTATTCGAGGTATTCACATATGACTAATAATATAAGAAAAAACAAAGGTTTTTCACTTGTAGAACTTATTATAGTTATTGCCATTATGGCTATTCTTTCTGCGGCTATTGCACCTGCAATCATCAGGTATATAGAGAAATCCAGAAAGAAGGTTGATGTTCAGACAGGAAAGGTTATCTATGAGGCTGCATGTTATGCTATGGCCTGCGGTGATGACGAGGTTGAAGATGCCTGGATGAATACGGCAAATAACGAACGTGATGGTGAGATGACGTCTACCCTTACAGGACATAAACTCAGACCTGTTGCATGGGCAAGAGGAGTTAAGGTTGGTAACTGGCAGAACTCCTTATTCAAATGTGCTCATAACGGCGCAGGAGAACAGCCTTTTGTAGATGAGTTTCTGGACGCTCTTGCACAGGATGCTTCAAAGGGAAAAGGTAATTCCTGGGATAGCGGAAGTCCGAATGCTTATGACGGAGAAAGCCTTTGTCTTTGTCCTCTTAAGTATGGAAAGAAAATGAACGGACATTATCCTGAGTTATGGGTCGTATACAGGGATGTAGTTACTAATAACCCGGAGGTTTATATAGGTTATAAACAGGGAGCTGTAAAAGGTGTATGGCGTATATGGCCTGAGACATGTAAAGAGTATAAATAGTTTGGGTTTTAGGGAATTTGGTTTTTAGGTTGATTGGTTTTTAGGTTTTTAAGTGGTTTGGTTTTAGTATTATTAAGAGGGTGAGGTTTATGAAAAAAAGGCGTTTAGGCCTCAGAAATGATAAGGGATTTTCTCTTGTTGAGCTTATTATTGTTATTGCAATAATGGCTATTCTTGCAGCTGTTATTTCTGTTGCTATTATCAGGTATATTGACAAGTCAAGAAAATCTTCTGATCTTGAAACAGCTAAAACGATTTATGATGCTGTATCGTATGCTTATGCAGAAGGATACTCTTACGAAGGTCAGGAAAGTGGCGTAGATCAGGATGCCGATGTTGTCGGAACTGATGTTTTGAGTGGTATTTCAGTTGGAAGTGAACCGGCTTACAATATGGAAGTGATTTCAAAGGCTTCGGGAACTGCTACATTTACGAACACAGTAGCTGCACAGCAGCATTTCATGAGTCTTGTAAGAAAGTCTTTGGGTAAGGAAAATGCCGGTAGTAAAGAATTTTCTGATCCGAAATGTAAAAAGGATCTCGGTAATGGAACGCCGGCAGGCTTTATGATAGGTAGGCAGCTTGATAGCGGCGGAACCCCGGTTCGTTTTGAAATCTGGGTTATAAATTCCTCCGGAGCACCAATCTACAGACTATATCCTGATTGTTGTAAGGAATACAAATAAAAGGGTGGACGAGCATGCATTAATAAGCAAATCGTTATTGCTATCAGGTTTGGCCTGAGGTTGATCCGGCATATAATAAACTGAATACGCCGAAGGACGCGAGAAGTAATTAGTAAAAATATTATAGTTGATGGAATTGTTGATTTTTGATAATATTTTGACTGGTGTGTTTTGCACCAGTCTTATTTTTTTGGAGAAATATGAAATGAGTGAAACAGAAAAGAAAAAACCGATTATTGAACTTAAAGGACTGACGAAGAACTTTGAAGATCAGCAGGTGCTTAAGGGCATCGACCTTACTATACATGAAAATGAATTCCTCACACTTCTGGGACCTTCCGGCTGCGGAAAGACTACAACACTGAGAATTATTGCCGGATTTGAAGAACCCTCCAGCGGCGAGGTTTTATTTGACGGAATAGATATAACGAAGGTTCCTCCGTTTAGTAGAGAGGTAAATACCATTTTCCAGAAATATGCACTTTTTCCGTTTCTTAATGTTTATGAAAATGTTGCATTTGGTCTGAAGATAAAAAAGATGGATAAAACCGTGATAGATCAGAAGGTTACGAATATGCTGGAACTGATGGGACTTAAGGATTATGCCAAAAGAGATGTGTCCAGTCTTTCCGGTGGACAGCAGCAGAGAGTGGCTATAGCCAGGGCTCTGGTCAATGAACCGAAGGTCCTTCTTTTGGATGAGCCTCTGGGAGCTCTTGATGCAAAGCTCAGAAAGGGTATGCAGACAGAGCTTAAAAAGATCCAGAAAGAGGTTGGTATAACATTTATCTTTGTAACACATGATCAGGAAGAGGCACTTTCCATGTCGGATACTGTTGTTGTTATGAATGAGGGGGTTATACAGCAGGTTGGAACTCCCGAGGATATATATAATGAGCCGGAAAACAGATTTGTTGCTGATTTCATCGGTGATTCAAATATTATAGAAGCGGTCATGAAAAAGGATCTTCTTGTATCCTTTGACGGTGAAGATTTTGAATGTGTTGATAAAGGCTTTAAGCTTAACGAGGATGTTGAGGTTGTTATACGTCCGGAGGATATAGATATTGTAAAGCCTAAGGATGCTAAGGTGAAGGGCGTTGTGAAGTCCATAATATTCAAGGGTGTACATCATGAGATAGTAGTTGAAACACCGAACAGAGACTATCTTATTCACACCACGGACTATTATGAGCCCGGCCTTAAGGTGGGCCTGACCTTCGGACCTGACGAAATCCATGTCATGTATCCAATGGAATGGTAGTGTTTGCAAAGTCATGAAACAAAGCATAGCATCGTCCTTGCTTGCAAGGTAAGATGCTTTTGGTTTGTTTCATGAAGCATGGAATATGCTACTTCGAAGGTATGAGGTGAGTGCCTCCGAAGGAGGCGGTAGAGTGCGAAGCACGTACTTACCGAATATCCGAGAAGTACTTTGCAAACATATATATTAAAATGTATTAATCTAGGAGCTTTAAATGAAACACTACCGTAAACTTATCCGTCCATATCTGATATGGTCGATTCTTATAATATTGGTTCCCCTTCTTCTTATCATTCTGTATTCCTTTACCACAGGCGGGAACAGTCTGGTTAACATAAAGTTTACTCTGGAAAACTTTAAAAAGATTGGCGAGCCCATTTATCTTGAAGTATTAAAGAAGTCCTTTAAGCTGGGCTTTATTTCTGTTGTTATCTGTCTGATCCTTGGATATACCTTTGCGTATTTTATTACAAGGTTTAAAGATTCAACTCAGGATATTCTTATTCTGCTTGTTACTATACCTATGTGGATAAATACACTTCTCAGGACTTATGCCTGGATAAGCCTGCTTTCCGATAATGGTGTTCTTAACAGACTTCTGAAGTTTCTCGGGATGTCTTCTCAGAACTTCATGTATACGGATTTTGCAGTTGTTATAGGACTTATCAGTGATATTCTTCCTTTTATGGTTATTCCGATACATACATCCATACGTAAGATAGATCCTTCCCTTATTGAAGCATCTCATGATCTTGGAGCCAACAGGTTCCAGACATTTTCTCATGTTATTCTGAAGATGTCTATTCCGGGAGTTATTAACGGCATAATGATGACATTCCTGCTTTCGATATCAACCTTCGTTATCCCGAAGCTTCTCGGAGGAGGACAGTACATGCTTATTGGTAATCTGATCGAGAATCAGTTTATTTCTGTCGGAAACTGGAATTTCGGTTCTGCTATTTCCATCATTCTTACGACGATCATTCTCCTTGGACTTACTCTGATGAAGAGGTTCGATAGAGAGGAAAAGGAGGAAGATAATGAGAGCAACTAAGAAAAGCAAGGCTCTGTATATTATCTATATAGCATGCCTTTTCGTATTCTTTTATCTGCCGATAGTTGTTTTGATGATTTTCTCATTCAACTCATCAAAGAGTCTGACCAGCATGAGTGGATTCTCTCTCAGATGGTATTCGAGACTTATAAATGACGGTTCCATAATGAGGGCTGTGTATGTTTCCCTTACCATAGCTATTTTTGCGACTATTATTTCCACAATCCTCGGAACCATAACGGCTATAGGATTATCCAAGAGTCGAAGGATGGTAAAGGAGCTTATCCTTAATGTTAACAATATCCCGATAATGAATCCTGACATTGTAACTGCCATCAGTCTGATGATACTGTTTTCTTCGGCTGTTATAGCAAAGGGCTATATTACCATGCTTCTGGCTCATATAGCATTCTGTACACCTTTTGTAATTACTTCGGTTTATCCGAAGGTGAGACAGCTTGACCCCAGTCTTGCCGATGCAGCTATGGATCTCGGGGCGACTCCATTTGAAGCACTTATTAAGGTTATAGTGCCAATGCTCAGGGATGGTATATTTGCGGGCATACTGCTGGCATTTACCATGAGCTTTGATGATTTTGTAATTTCTTACTTTGTTACCGGAAATGGGGTAGAGAATATCTCTATTACGGTATATAATATGACTAAGCGTACTAATCCGAGTATTAACGCACTTTCAACTATAGTTATTCTTGTGATCATTATTCTTATTATTCTGTCAAGGGTCATACCTGCCATGTTCAGAAAGACTATGAGAAAAGTACTGTCAGTACTTATGGCTCTGGTTCTTATCTTTACTGTTTTTACAGGTATTAAGGGAAATGAGAGAACTCTTAGAATATTCAATTCCGGAGAGTATCTGGATCCGGATCTGAAAGAAAAGTTCGAAAAAGAGTACGATTGCAGTATTATCTATGAGACTTTTGATTCTAACGAGACGATGTACACGAAGCTTATGAGTGGTTCGGAGTATG
Organism: uncultured Lachnospiraceae bacterium; assembly: GCA_902781895.1. GTDB lineage: Bacteria > Bacillota > Clostridia > Lachnospirales > Lachnospiraceae > Eubacterium_Q. The sequence continues at coordinate 16,879 of CACZLA010000034.1, read as the reverse complement.
ATATCTTAATCACCAGTGATTATATGATAGAACGTCTTATCAAGGAGGATCAGCTGCAGGAAATAGACTGGAATAATATAAAGAATAAGGATGTTCTGGATCCAGCCAATATGGGTTATTCCTACGACCCTGAGAATAAGTACAGTGTTCCTTATTTTGTGGGCACAGTTGGCATATTATATAATAAAAATGTGGTTGATGAGGAAGACCTGAAGGATGGCTGGGAACTTCTCAGAAATCCTAAGTATGCCGGAGATATCTATATGTATGACTCCGAAAGAGACAGCTTTATGATAGCTCTTAAGGCTCTGGGTTATTCCATGAACACAACGGATAAGAAGGAGATAAAAGAGGCATACGATTGGCTGATAGATCAGAAGAAGAATATGGATGTGGTTTATGCCACTGATGATGTAATGGATAACATGATATCGGGAAATAAGGATATTGCGGTTGTTTACTCCGGCGATGGGGCATATATTATGGCGGAGAATGACGAACTGGACTATTTTGATCCTGAACAGGGAACCAATGAGTGGTGTGATGCCATGGTCATGACTAAATCCTGTAAGGATACTGAACTGGCTGAACAGTTTATGGATTTCATGCTTGAATATGACAATGTTTACGTGAATTCCATTTTTGTGGGTTATACAACTCCCGTGACTCAGGTCAGAGAGGACATGAGGGTTGGGGAGTTTGATGGGATAGATGCTTATATACCTGTATTCGGGGCTGAGAATAATGAGGTGTTTAAGTATCAGGACGCTGATCTCAGAGCGTATTATTCTGATCTTTGGACGAAGGTAAAAGCTTATTAATAAAGGTGGTGTTGCATTATGTTATATGTTTCGATAGTGATATATAACAAGATAATGTCAGATGTACTTACAAGATACTCTGCAACCAGGCTCCTGGAGAGACATGGTGAGGAGAAGACAAAGATTATCATAGTTGATAATTCAGATGAAGCCTATGCTAAAGGCGATATGGAAGAACTGAGTAAATTTGTTGCCACGCATGGAATAGCATATATAAATAACGGGAAGAATCTCGGCTTATCAAAAGCATATAATAAAGCGATAGAGTGGGCTGTACATGACAGTCACGATATCACTTCGGATTTTCTTATGTTTCTTGATGATGATACGGATCTTACCTATGATTATATGAGAGAGATATATAAAAGGCATAAAGAACTTGCTTCGGAAAATGATATGACAGGGACAAATGTTATTACCGGGATTATAGAGAGTGGTGGAAAACCTATGTCGCCTGTAAAGGAGTTTACGTTTAATTATAAGGTCAGTAATTGTATCACAGAGCCCGGAGAGTATCAGGATATATGTTGTATAAGCAGTGGTATGGCTGTAAGACTGAGTGCTCTTGAAAAGGTGGGCGGATGTGATGAAACTCTGTTTCTTGATATGATAGACTATACACTTCTTTACAATCTGTCAAAACATGATCTTAACAGAGTGTCGGTGGTAAATGCACGTATAGAACAGAGCTTTTCGGGAAGAGAGAAACAGAGCAGGGAAGAAGCTATGAAAAGATATGAGATTTATAAGAAGGATTTTCTGAGATACTGTGAGATTACCGGAAAAAGCAAGACTTATGGCGATATGCATCTCCTGAAGAGAAGGATTGCCATGGAAATCAAAAACTAGCACATCATTAAGGTTGTATTAGCTATGAATAAGGATATCGGAGTTATATTTGATTTTAACGGAACATGCATTTTTGATGGTAAATATCATAATAAGGCATGGCAGACATATATAGTGGAGTTATCCATGAAGCCTGTATCCGACAGGGATGTCAGCATGTGGATAATAGGAAAAACACCCAAGGAAATACTTGAACATTTTCTTGGGTATTCTTTGTCTGATAATATGGTAAATCAATTTTCCGATGAAAAGGAGAGGATATACAGAAATCTGATAGCCAGGGCTGATGTTCAGCTGGCTCCCGGGCTTGAAAGCTTTTTGAATTATCTGCTGCTTGCTCAGATAAAAAGGACCATAGCAACAACTGCAAATCTTGAAAATATGAATTATTATTTTGAAAGATATAATCTTGGACGTTGGTTCAGATGGGAGGATGTTGTGATAGGAGCGGGAAATATACCTTTGAAACCTCATCCTGATCTTTATCTGGCGGCTATAGAAAAACTCGGGTTTACCGCGGATCATATTGTGGCGTTTGAAGACAGTGATTCCGGTGTTAAGGCAGCTTATGGGGCAGGTATAGAGCATATAATTGCAGTAACGGGAGACAGCTGGAATACAGGGCTTATAAGTAAACCCGGTGTGTATGCGCAGATTAAGGATTTTACCGAATTAAATCCCGAGAATTTTTGACACATCACTTAGGTTTATGGTATTATAAAAAGTGGTTTTTTAGGCTGGAACAGCGTAGTGTATGGTAATAAAACGGAGGGATTTCCTTGGAGGATGATAATAAGAAAAAAAGATTTGAACTCATAGATGTTAAAAGGATGATGACGCTCACCGGCGCCGGCTGCATAATCGTTCTTTTTTACTTGTGTATAGGGAAATTAGGTATATTCTTTTCAATGCTGGGAAAACTGATCACTGCTATGACTCCGATACTGATCGGATGTTTTCTTGCATTTGTACTTAATCCTATAGTTAATAAGCTGCGTGTGGGATTCAGGTCTTTATTTGGTCGTATTTTCAAAAAAACATCGGATGAAAAGATAATTAAGATAGCTGATGTTATGGCAGTTGTTTTTGCAATCATCTTTTTTATTGCAGCCATAGCCGCTTTCTTTTATGTGGTTATACCTCAGCTCTATGAGAGTATGAACAGTCTGTATAACAATATTGATAAGTATTCTGAAAACATAACCAATTTTGCGAAAAAGTTCATGAAGAATAATACCGAGAAGATTAAGATACTTGAAAATTATCTCGGTGGTTTCGAAAAGAATCTGAAAGAAGTTCTTGCTAAGAATCTTCTTCCGAATATGAATAATATCGTAAAGACCGTTTCCAGCGGAATTATCGGCGGAATCAAGATGGTATTTGATATTCTGGTTGGATTTATCGCTGCCGTTTATATCCTTCTCAGTAAGGATTCATTTTCAGCACAGGGAAAGAAGGTAGTCTATGCAATATTTAAAAGAGAGCATGCCAACAAGGTTCTCAATGCTATAGATTACGTTGACGGAGTATTCGGCGGATTCATATACGGAAAGATAGTTGATTCTGTAATAATCGGAATAATCTGTTTTGTTTTCTGTACTATTGTTGATATGCCATATGCAACACTTATAAGTGTTATTATCGGTGTAACAAATATCATTCCTTTCTTCGGTCCATTTATCGGAGCGATACCTTCATCATTCCTGGTACTTGTGGAAGAACCGAAGATGTGCGTTATATTCGTTATATTTGTTATAGTTCTTCAGCAGCTTGATGGAAATATCATAGGACCGCTTATTCTCGGCGATTCCACAGGATTATCAAGCTTCTGGGTACTCTTTGCGATCATGGTAGGAGGAAACCTGTTCGGATTTGCCGGAATGGTTTTGGGAGTTCCTGCATTTGCCTGTATTTATGCTCTTGTGGCAATGCTGTTACGTACGGGACTTAACAAACGTGGACTTAATAATGATACGGAGTACTTTGTCGCCCTAAGGGGTATAGATGAAGACGGGAAACCGATAAAAGGTCCTAAACAACGATATGAATCCAAGAAAATGAAGGATAAGAGAGAGAAAAAGCTGGAACAGCTTCAACATTCGAAAGAAATAATCGGTAAGGTTACACACCACGAAAAGGCTGAAAAGGACGATAAACAGCAAAAAGCCGATAAGAAAGACAGTTCTGATAAAACTGATAAGAAAGACGGTTCAGATAAAGCTGATAAGAAAGACAGCTCAGATAGAACTGATAAAAAATGACAATTCAAATAAATCAAATAAGAAAGATATGTCGGAGGAAAAATAAAAATGGCCAGATTTGATCACAAGCTAATCGAAGCAAAATGGAACACTAAGTGGGAGGAGAGTCCTGTAAATGTCAACGACGGTAAGAAGCCCAAGTATTACTGCCTGGATATGTTTCCATACCCCTCAGGAAACGGACTTCATGTAGGACATTGGAGAGGATATGTTATCTCTGATGTTTGGAGTCGTTATCAGATGATGCACGGAAAATATGTTATCCACCCTATGGGATGGGATGCATTTGGTCTTCCTGCTGAGAACTATGCTATAAAGAACGGAGTTCATCCGTCTATTTCCACAGCAAAGAACGTTGCTGCTATAAAGAACCAGATCAAGCAGATATCTGCTATCTATGACTGGGATATGGAAGTAAATACTACTGATCCTGATTATTTCAAGTGGACTCAGTGGATATTCGTTCAGATGTTCAAGAAGGGGCTTGCATATGAGAAGGAGATGCCTATCAACTGGTGTCCTTCATGTAAGACCGGTCTTGCAAACGAAGAGGTTAAGGATGGTAAATGTGAGCGCTGCGGAGCTGATGTTACAAAGAAGAATCTCCGTCAGTGGATGCTGAAGATAACTGCTTATGCTGAGAGACTTCTTGCTGATCTTGATAAGCTTGACTGGCCTGAGAAGGTTAAGAAGATGCAGTCAGAGTGGATTGGAAAGTCCAAGGGTGCTGAGGTTAACTTCCCTGTAGATGGAAGAGATGAGGTTATCACAGTTTATACAACAAGACCTGATACGCTTTACGGAGCTACTTTTATGGTACTTGCTCCTGAGTCAGAGCTTGCATCAAAGCTTTATACTCCTGAGACAGAAGCGGCAGTTAAGGATTATATCTATCAGACATCTCTTAAGTCATCTATCGATCGTATGGCTGACAAGGAGAAGACAGGTGTATTCACAGGCTGCTATGCAATCAATCCTTTGAATGGTGCAAAGACGCCTATCTGGCTTTCTGACTATGTTCTTGCTGATTACGGTACAGGAGCTATCATGTGCGTTCCTGCTCATGATGACAGAGACTTTGAATTTGCCAAGAAATTTAACCTTCCTATCATCCAGGTTATCGCTCCTACACTTGATGATGTGCAGGATGGAAATGAGATGACGGAGGCTTATACAGCTGCTTCGGGAATCATGGTTAATTCCGGTGATTGGAATGGTATGGAATCTGCAGAGCTTAAAGAGAAGGCTCCACAGATAATTGAAGATAAGGGCTATGGTAAGGCAACAACCAACTATAAGCTCCGTGACTGGGTATTCTCGCGTCAGAGATACTGGGGTGAGCCGATCCCTATCGTTCACTGTGAGAAGTGCGGATGTGTTGCTGTTCCTGAGGAAGAGCTTCCTCTGAGACTTCCTGATGTAGAGAAGTATGAGCCTACAGGTACAGGTGAATCACCTCTTGCTGCTATAGAGGACTGGGTTAACTGTACATGTCCAGAGTGTGGCGGCCCTGCTAAGAGAGAAACCAATACTATGCCTCAGTGGGCAGGTTCTTCATGGTACTTCCTCAGATATGTGGATGTACATAATGATAAAGAGCTTGTTTCACGTGAGAAGGCAGATAAGTATCTCCCTGTAGATATGTATATCGGTGGTGTAGAGCATGCAGTTCTTCACCTGTTATATTCAAGATTCTGGACTAAATTCCTTTATGATATCGGAGTAGTCGGATTTGATGAGCCATTCAAAAAGCTTTTCAATCAGGGTATGATCTGCGGACGTGACAGAGTTACAGGTAAGCCTACCAAGATGTCAAAGTCACTTGGAAATATCGTATCCCCTGATGATATCGTAAGAGATTATGGCTGCGATACCCTGAGACTTTATGAGCTTTTCGTAGGTCCGCCTGAAGCAGATGCTATCTGGGATGATGCCGGTATCGATGGTATTTACAGATTCATCAAGAGATTCTATACAGTTGTTATGGATAATCTTGAGAAGGATGCTCCTGAGACAGAAGAGACTCTCAGACTTCGTCACGGACTTATCAAGGATGTTACAGAGAGACTTGAAAGCTTCAATCTGAATACAGTTGTTTCTGCATTTATGGAGTATAACAACAAGTTTGTTGAACTTACAAAGGGTGCAGGAGTTGATAAGGAGACACTTAAGACAGCTGTAAGACTTATAGCTCCATTTGCTCCTCATCTTGGAGAAGAGCTTTGGGAAGTGCTTGGTGGTACAGCTTCTGTATTCGAAGAGTCATGGCCTGAGTTTGATGAGAAACATCTTGCTACAGCTGAGATTACACTTCCTGTTCAGGTATCAGGAAAGACAAGACTTACAATAAGTGTTCCGGCTGATGCATCAAAGGATGATATCTTTGCTGCTGCAAAGGAGGCTCTGGGTAACAGACTTGATGGAAAGACCATAGTAAAAGAAATATATGTTCCGGGCAAGATTATTAATATTGTTGCTAAATAGTTAACCGGAGGATCCAGGTGTTTACAAGGATAGTTAGAAGAAATCTCATAGCTCTGATGATACCGGTCATAATAACAGAGCTTCTGATACTTTATATGACTATGCAGCTTTCACTGCTTGATGAATACAGATGCTATGAGATAAGCGATATATCCAATGTTGATATATTCTATAGAGAAGGAGAGCAGAATGTATCATTTGACTTTTCGGAAATGATATATGATGCCGGCTTTGATCAGGTAAATGAGGATAAGGTAGAAGGTGCTTATTATTACAGCTTCTACGGAAAAAATATACAGCTGTTTGTATTAACTGATGAAACTGCAGAAAAACTTAAGTCCGGAAAGAAAACTAAAATTGCTGCAAGGCTTATTAAGAATGATGCAACCATCAGCTATATAAAAAATGCATATACAGAAACAACCGGATTAGGAGAGGATGTATATGAAGATTTTATAAATCCCATCATAATAAGCGAACCTGATTTCCCTCTTATGAAGGTTAAGGCTGTAGAGATAGTGCAGATAACGGTTATTATATGTCTGATCATATCGGTGCTCTATACGATCATAGCATTTATAAAGCCTGTATTATTCTTTGGTTTTTCGAAAAAAGGACTCTTTAAAACCAGAAAAGATCTTATTGATACAATGAATAATGAGATTGAAAACAGGCTGGACCATAAGGAAGGACTTTTATATATAACCGAAGGATATATCATAAAGGCTAATATATCCCATATTGTCATTTTCGAGAATTCGTATGAATCCGGCAGTGATATTGAAGATATGGATGATAAAGACAATATGGATGAAGCAGGCAGAGTAAATGACAATGCGGATTCTGTAAATGAATCGGATCAGATGCAGGAGTCCGGGAAGGATAATAAACCGGATGATGTAAGATCAGATGTTTTAGCAGATGATCTGGAAGATATTCTGGACAGATATAAATAATAATGGGATAAAAAAAACAGGACGGTCGTAAAAATCGTCCTGTTTTTGAGTATATAGGTTTAATATTTATTCCGGCTTTGAATCATCAGCTGTTTCGGAAAATGAGCTATCGGAACTGTCTGTATCTTTGATTGATACATAGTCTCTGTCTTCTGAAAAATCTGAGTCGATGATGATCTCGTCATCTTCGAATTCACTGTCTTTTTCAGCTTTTTTCTCATCTACCTTTGTCTTGATATCTTTTGCAGCAGCCTTTGCCTTGTCCTTAAGGTCGAATGCTGTATCCTTTGCCTTTGCGGAATAAGTTTTTATTTTTTCATCAACATCATATTTTTCATTAAGGTTCTTATATGTTTCAGTACCTCTGATTTCTTCTTTGAAGAGGTAGCATACACCAGCAGCTGCAGCGGCAGCAGCGGTTAAAGTTACAAGTCCCCCAAATAAACTGCGTCTAGCCATTTCTAAATTACCTCCTAATATTGATATATGCACATTTTACTTCATAACAATATAAAAATCAATCTAAAGGTCTTTTGAATATGTATATAAACAGCCTATATCTGACAAATACATTTCGAGGACCTTTCGGGTCTCGGTAGAAAAATATTATTTGAGTTTTTTTGGTAATATATTTATCAATATGTTATAATGCAATTTGGCTGTTAAAAACAGCGATAAATCATAAAGCGTAAAAGCAGGTACATTTAATGAACGAATCTATAGTAAAAGATAAGGAAAAAATAGAACTTGAAAAACTCTCCATGGATAAGAAGTTTTCAAGGGTTGCAACGATCAGACTGATAGTTTTTCTGACGGCAGTTGTTCTTATATCCATAGGACTCGGCAAGAAAAATCTTCTTATTGTGGGAGGAGGAGCTCTTCTTATTTTAGTCTTTATATATCTGGTCAGGTATCATTCGGTTATAAATGACAGGATAAATGCTCTCAGTGCCAAGGCAAAGGTTGTTGACAGATATATAATGAGATATTCGGGAACCTGGAAGGGCTTTAAGGATGACGGTTCGGAATTTATGACTCATGATGATACCATGTCTTACGATCTGGATCTGCTGGGAAAAAATTCACTTTATCAGATGATAACTATCGCACATACGAATATGGGTCGTAAAAAGCTTGCTGATTCTTTATCTCTGAAGACTGATCATGTAAGTGAAATGGAAAAGAGATATGAAGCTATAAGTGAGCTTACAGGTAAAGATTCTTTCCTTGTTGATTTTGAGGCTTCGTCTGAAAGAATACTTGAAAAGAGAGAGTTGGAACAGAAAAGAAGACTCGACTTAGACGAAGAGACTGATAAGTCCGAGATAGAGGAGGCTGATGAAAAAACTGTTACAGGTTTTCCTGTCTGGATGTATCCGCTTATGGTACTTGTGCCTGTGGTGAATATAGTTGTGATGGTTCTTGTTCTGATGGGAACTCTTGAACCTTCAAAGATACTTCTTACGTTTATCGGCGGAGTGATAATAACATGGCTTCCACTTGGACTTCATGAGAAGCTGAAAGCCCCCATAGGTATGTATGGTCCTGCGGCAAATGATTATTATAAGATGCTGAGGCTGATATCTGAAGAAGAGTTTAGTTCTGAAATACTTGGTGAGCTAAAAGGAAAGGTAGCTGACAGGGACGGAAGTCTCAGAGCCATAAAGAAGATGGACAGGATCGCAACCCTCAGCAATATTTCTTATAATCCTATAGTTCATATAGTTCTTGCCGGTTTCTTCGGCTGGGATTTCTATATATCGAAGCTTGCTGCTGACTGGACAAAGAAGCATAGCGGTGTCTTTGAAGAAAGTACAGATATCATTTCTGACTTTGAGGAGCTTGGTTCTTTGGCTGTTCTTTCTATGGTGAGAGAGACTATAAAGCCGAAGCTTTCAAATGAGCTTAAGTTTGATGTGGAGGAAATATGTCATCCGCTTCTCAGTCCCGATACTGTAGTTAGTAACAGCGCGAAGCTTGATAATAAGCTGACTATAATAACCGGATCAAATATGTCTGGTAAAACAACATTTCTCAGAACACTGGCTATCAATCTGGTTCTTTCTTATACTGGAGCAGGCGTATGTGCCAAGAGTTTCAAGGCTCCATTTGTAAAGATATTTACATCCATGAGAGTAATGGATGATGTTGCAGGCGGTATTTCCACCTTTTATGCTGAGATTCTCAGAATAAAGGATATGGCACAGTATGTTTCGGAAAATCATGAGCTTCCTGCATTTTGTCTCATTGATGAGATATTTAAGGGTACAAACTCAGCCGACAGAATAGTCGGAGCAGAGCAGGCTCTGAAGAAGCTTTCGGCGGGAAATGCCATGGTTGTGGTTTCAACTCATGATTTTGAGCTTTGCGAGCTGAAGACGGTAGATGGATCTCCTGCGGATAATTATCATTTTGAAGAATACTATGAAAATGATGAGCTTAAGTTTGATTACACCATCAAGGACGGAAGATGTACCACAAGGAACGCTATGGCTATACTGAAAATGGCCGGACTTGTGCAAAACTAACAAAAAAAACTGTAAAAAACTGACAATATGACGTTGACTAAAAAATCTATTTTATGTAAAATTAAGGTGTATGTCGAGAAGGCATAATATATAATGTAGTTTTATTATGAGGAGGAGTGGAATATGGCATTACCAGCTAATATTACGGGCAGCGATAATAATGTTTTATCCATAGCAGCTTCTAACAACAAGGGGTTACTTATTCGTTTCCTTAACGAACAGGTGGAAGATGGTTTTTATGCACTGGTTATTGATTATTTAAAGGACAGTAACTTTGATCTTAAGACCATGAGTGTTGATGACGATGTTAAGTCTCAATGTACCAAGCTCTATGAATTAGGAGAATTCGTTGATGAGAATATCAAGGCAACAGGCAGATATGAGATAGACGAATGGATAGAGCCGTTGTTCAAGTTTGTTTATGGAGACATAGATCCGTCTGATATTGATGCACCTATCAATACAACAGGTATCTATCGTTACAGCATTTGGCTTATTTATCTCTATCAGAGAGAAAAATTCGGAGAGGCTATGAGGCTCATCGGTGAGCGTATAGCACCGCTTCTGATAAATGTAAGCTATCAGATACTTGAGGATGACGACAGACCTAAGAACTTTGATAAAGCTCTTCTGGGATATCTGGATCTTATAAATGTAGTTATGGACATGGGCCTTCCTACATCTCTTGCAAATTCAGATGCATATCTCAGCAACCTTGAAGTTCTTTATGATTATGTTGTTGAAGATCCACACGTTGGTAATGATTATAAGACACAGCTTTCAATAGGTCTTTTCAATACATTTATTGCGAACAAAGATTTCAACAAAGCTTTTGAGTTCTATGGACTTAATGCTGAGTATATTCCTATTGATAACATGGCTGTTTATGAGAGCTTCAAAGAGCTCATCAGAAATGTTAATACAACACAGGATACAAGCGTTCTCAGCAGAAACGTACTTACAGCTATTTCAAAGCAGGAGCTTTATAACAAGCGTATCGATACACTTATCGGTGAAGTATCTGCTTTCGTTAAGAAGGTATATCTCTATATCGAGAATGAGCCTGATATGAAGAAGAACCTTCAGGTTCTCGGTGCAGGTGCTCAGCTTACAGGTAAGACAAATATCTTTGAAGGTCTCTATGAATACAATCTGGTATTCTATGAGTGTGGTATCAAAGAGCTTGTTAATTCAGATGTAAGCGGACGTCCTTGGGAAGAGAAGTACGAGATCCTTGAAAAGCTCTATACAACTCTGAATGTTGTATTTGACGGATATAACGTTTATGAGCTTTCAAACAAGATAGAGCATCAGTATGTTGAAATCACATGGATCAATGACTATGTAAATGCAAATCCTTCACTTCTGAAGATGTTCTTCAGTATCAAGGAGAAGATTAAGGCATTTAAGGTTCGTAAGAATGCTATCCTTGAGAAGTCAAAGACAAATTATGAGATCAAGCAGATGATTGATGATCGTCAGAAGACTCTCGTATTTATGGCTTGTGAGGATATGATCGTTAACGGTCTGAACGGCGGAAGAGTAGCTATAATCAACGGTGATTATGATCCGAAGATTGCTGAAAAGCTTCTCGTTAAGACTTATGAAGATGTTGTTGTTCCTGCAAGATATAAGAAGGGTGACAGCTCTCATGCTCAGCAGGGAAGAGGCGGACTCTTTGGAAGAAGTGCAGCTCCTGCTATGGATTCTGATCTTAAAGCACTCCTTGATGATTCTAAGATAGAGGAAATGCTTCTTAAGTCAGAGTGGCTGTGGCATCAGCATGAAGGAAAAGGCCAGCCTGAGCAGACACCTCAGGAAGCTACATATTCAGTTGTATGCGTTATAAAGGCTACAGAGAAACTTATTGATAAGAAGGGTGGCGGCGTTACTGCTAAGCCTGAGTCAACACCTAATAAGAAGGTTATCATTACAAAGACTGGTAAGGTTATCGAGCTTTCAGATGAAGGTTCACCGACTCCATCAGGTAACACAGTAACAGTTACTCCATCAGTAGTAGAGAATATAAACAATATTCAGGCTATCCTTAAGGATAAGTCAGAAGCAAATGTAGAGTATGTTAAGGATTATGTAAATGATTGGATAGATACTCTCATGAAGGCTAAGTTCGATATGGACACAATGCTTTCTCTTTATGAAGCTGAAGAGCTTAGAACCAAGACTTTCCAGGTTCTTAAAAAACTTAGAGCTGACGTTCTGTAAAGAACTTAGCAAAAAATAGGGTGAGAAAAAACGGCAGCGAATTATTCGTTGCCGTTTTTCTGTGCTTAAGAATGATATGAATAAATTATTTAAATATCAGTTTTTTGTAAATTTACATTTAAGCTTGTGTACCCATATTACGGGTTTCTCGATAATTCTCTTAAGATATATCTGTATCTCCTCATGGAAAGCCACCTTCTTTACAAATATTGAGTGAAGGCGTGCATTATTAGCTCCCCATACATCAGTGAAGATCTGATCTCCGACACAGAATGTAGTGCTTCTTTTGGTTCCCATTATCCTCATGGCTTCAAGAAATCCGTCTCTTTTGGGCTTTCCGGCTTTATATACGTAGTAACCGTCTATAGGATCGCTGAACTGTTTAACTCGAGGTTCCTTATTGTTAGACACAAAGCAATATTTGAAACCAATCTCCTTAAGTCTTTTGAACAGAGCCAGAGAACGTTCATCATGCATGGCATTGTGAGGAACAAGTGTGTTGTCTATATCAAATATGACACCTCTGTATCCCTCTTCATAGTATTTTTCAAAATCAATGGAGTAGGTTGAATCACAGTATTCTGATGGGAATAATTTGAAACTCATGTTGTTATATCCTTTCAATTAAAAAATTCATATACTGCAGCAGCGGATTTTGCATCCATACCTTCTACAGCGGTAAGCTCTTCGAGTGTGGATTTTTTGATATTGTCCACATCTTTAAAATGGAGCAGCAGAGCCTTTCTTCGTTTTGGACCTATTCCTTTAATATCATCCAGAATGGAATGGGTCTGACTTTCGCTTCTGAGCTGTTTATGATAATTAATGGCAAATCGGTGTGTTTCATCCTGGAGTGCGGTAATCATATGGATGGCCTCACTTCCTTTAGGAAACTCTACCTCTTTATCTTTATAGTATAATCCTCTGGTACGGTGGTTGTCATCCTTTACCATTCCGCATACGGGAATATCAAGCCCGAGACTGTCGATGACCATTTCAGCAATATGGACCTGTCCTTTTCCACCGTCCATCATGATAACGTCAGGATATCTTCCCAGCTTATCATCAGAGTAACGGCGGGAGAGAACCTCTTTCATGGAAGCATAATCATCAGGTCCTTCAACTGTTCTGAGTCTGAATTTTCTGTATGCATTTCTTTTTGGTTTTCCGTTTTCGAAAACCACCATGGACGCAACTGAATGATAACCGGAAATATTTGAAATATCAAATGCTTCCATACGGGACACGCTTTCGACTCCGATGATCTCGGCAATATCCTGACAGGCTCCGATGGTTCTTTTTTCCAGTCGTTTGATTCTTTCTATATCCTGCTCAAGCACCAGTCTTGCATTATCTTCAGCCAGTTTGATAAGTCCTTTTTTCTCGCCCTTTTGAGGAGTGAGGATATGAACCTTTTGTCCTTTTCTGTTTGTGAGATATTCGGTTATCAGATCTGACTCGTTAATGCTTGTGATAGTCAGTATCTCAGATGGGATAAAAGGAGTACCCATATAATACTGTTTTATGAATTCAGTGATTATTTCACCGTCGCTGTCTGATATATCAGATGACATATGATGGTTTTCTCTTCCCAGGAGAGTACCATTTCTCACAAAGAATATGGAGATAACGCTGTCATTATCATTTCTTGCCATGGCAATAATATCTCTATCTTCAGAGCCGGTATTTTCAGCACGCTGTTTTTCGGATATCTTGTTGATGCTATCGATCAGATCCCTTGTTTCGGCAGCTTTTTCAAATTCCATATTTGAAGCCTGCTCAGTCATCTTATCTTTTAATTCTTTAATGATATCTTTTGTATTTCCGTTCAGGAAGCTGATGGATTTTTCGATATTTATCCTGTAATCCTCGGGCGAAATATTACCTGCACATGGTGCGTCGCACTGACCGATCTGATGGTACAGACATGGTCTGTCATTAAATGGTCCCTTGCCCAGGTCACGATTGCAGTTCCTGATATGGAAAAGCTTTTTTATAAGTGCGATGGTATCATGAACGGCACCTCTGTCGGTATAAGGCCCGAAATACATGGACTTATCTCTTCCCATACGATGACTCATCATTATCCTGGGAAATGCATCATTAACCGTTATTTTTATATAAGGATAGCCTTTGTCATCCGTCATCATGGTGTTGTACTTAGGATGATGTTCCTTTATCAGATTGCATTCCAAAACAAGGGCTTCCATTTCAGATGCGGTAACAATGTATTCGAAATATGCTATCTGAGAAACCATTTTTGCTATTTTCGGGGAATTGTTATGGCCATGACCTGATCTGAAGTATTGTCTTACCCGGTTGTGGAGATCGATGGCCTTTCCAACGTAGAGAATGGCTTCATTTTCATCATGCATTATATACACGCCAGGACTGCGAGGCAGTTTATTCAGTTCTTCCTCAATATCAAATAATTCCATAATATATTCATTATACACTCAGAAGGTAGATTTTAGTAGTGAAAAAATAGCTTATGTATTGTATACTGTTAGTTGGGTGTCTGCTCTGAAATTAATTTAGAACAGAGAATAAACTATATATGGAGGTACATATGCAGGAAGAGTACAGCATTACACTTACTCAGTTTATTGAGAAGATGAATCTGAAAAACCATAATCCGGAGATAGATACGGATAAGATACTTATCACAGATCCGGATATCAACAGACCGGCTCTTCAGCTGGATGGTTTTTTTCAGCATTTTGATAATACGAGAATACAGATCTGCGGAAATGTGGAGCATGCGTATATAGCTGATATGCATACCAGGGAAGAGAATATTGAGATATTCGATAAGCTTTTCAGCTACGGAATCCCCTGTCTTGTATTCTGCAGAGACATAGAGCCCTATGATTTCATTATAGAGACAGGAAGCAAGCATGGAATTCCCGTGCTTACAAGCAGTGCCACAACATCATCATTTGTACATGAAACAGTTAGATATCTTCATGAGGAGCTGGCTCCCCGTATATCGCTTCATGCTGTTCTGGTAGATGTTTTCGGTGAAGGCGTTCTTATAATGGGAGATAGCGGTATCGGAAAAAGTGAGGCCGCTCTGGAGCTTATCAAGAGAGGTCACAGACTTGTTGCCGACGATGTTGTTGAGATAAAGAAGATAAGTGATGAACAGCTTATCGGTCAGTCTCCGGCCATAACAAGACATTTCATCGAGCTGAGAGGTATCGGAATCATAGATGTAAAAACCATGTTCGGTGTTGAATGTGTAAAGATATCCCAGCAGGTGGATCTTGTAATAAAGCTTGAAGAGTGGGATAAGGATGCAAATTATGACAGGCTCGGACTTTCAGACAGTCATATCGAGATTCTGGGAACAAAGATAGTGTCACATTCGATACCTATCAGACCGGGTCGAAATCTGGCTATCATAGTAGAGTCGGCGGCGGTCAACCACAGACAGAAGAAGATGGGCTACAATGCTGCTCAGGAAATGTATAACCGTGTAACAAAGGGTATACAGAATAAACAGTAATAATAATGAGTAAATTTAAGCAGGAATAAAAGAAACCAGGAGGGTTAAGAAAATGGAAAAATATGTATTTGGTGTGGATATCGGAGGAACAACAGTAAAGATAGGTCTGTTCTCAGTTGAAGGCGAGCTTCTTGATAAATGGGAGATAACTACCAGAACCGATGACGGCGGTGCATACATTTTATCCGATATTGCTAAATCAATAGATGAAAAGCTTGAAGAAAAGGGCATAGCAAAGGATGAGGTGAAGGGTATCGGAATGGGTGTTCCGGGACCTGTCAGAGAAGACGGAACGGTTATAAAATGTGTAAATCTCGGCTGGGGAATCTTTAATGCTGCAGAAGAACTCAGTAGTCTTACAGGACTTCCTGTTAAAGCAGGAAATGATGCAAATATGGCTGCACTCGGAGAGTATTGGCAGGGTGGCGGAAAAGATTATAATAATGTTGTCATGGTTACTCTTGGTACAGGTGTCGGCGGAGGAATCATACTTAACGGAAAGATGATAGCCGGTGTTAACGGAGCCGGGGGAGAGATAGGTCATATGACCATCGATCTGGACGAGAGTGATGTTTGTAACTGCGGTAAGAAGGGCTGTCTTGAACAGTATGCATCTGCAACTGGTATTGTAAGACTTGCAAACAGAGCACTTCAGGCAAGCGACAAGCCTTCAAAGCTCAGGGAGGTTAAATACATATCCGCAAAGGAAATATTTGACGCAGCAAAGAATGGTGATAATCTTGCTCTTGATCTTGTTGAGGAGCATGGAAGAAGACTGGGATACGCTCTTGCTAACATAGCCTGTGTGATCGATCCTGAGGTATTCGTTATCGGAGGCGGAGTTTCAAGAGCAGGAGATATACTTTTAGATGCCACAAAGAAATATTTCCAGGAATTTGCATTCCATGCATGTAAGACAACACAGTTTGAACTTGCCAGACTGGGAAATGATGCAGGTATGTACGGAGGCGCTGCATCGGCATTGTAATTTTTAACAGTAAAATAAGGAATTCGTGATAAATTCTATCTATTATTACGAATTGAAAAATAATACTCTATAATGTACTATGTACGTTGTAGAGTTTTATTTCATTATTATGGAGTAGTGTTTGATGAATTTCGAATTGCTGAAAAATGAACCTATGTCTGAGCATACTACCTTCAGAACAGGTGGAATTGCAGAAGAGTATTATAGAATATATAACGCCGATGGTCTTATGGAGGTTCTTGAGAAATGCTGGAATGCAGG
>CACZLA010000033.1 GCA_902781895.1 uncultured Lachnospiraceae bacterium | reverse complement strand
TGCCATGCCCCGGATGATGTCCGGTTTGACAGGCAAACTGGACGCGGATCTTATGCATGAGAATCTTTGCAGGTGTCACATAGAATTCTTTGATGTACATTTGAAAAATGCTAAGGAAAAGATTGATATAGAGTCTAATGATGTGATTAAATGGAGCGAAGTATGATATAATAATTTTTGAAGTATCTGAAGAACAGGGAAGCTGGTAAAATCCTCAAGTCAATAATATATATTATTTTGGGAGGGTAATGAATGAAAAAGTGGTACGATGAAGAATATGAATTTACCATTGAGGTTACAGGCTTTCTTCATGGGGATCATACCGAGAGGTATTGCCGGAATGGAGAAGAAATCGGTGACGTCTATAAATGCACTTATGGATGTCCTGTAAATCAGGATGGATATGGAATCTGCTCCAAAATCATGATGATGATATATCCGTTGATGGAAGCGGTTCGAAGCGGTGGAGATCTTGAAAATCTTGGTGGTGACAGCAAATACACTAAAACAATTGTATGTCCTGATGGATGTGTAATATTCAAGCTTACAGCTACCCCTTTGGGAAATGAGAATTTCCATAAGGGCGGGTTCTGGGACTATCCGGATGAAACAACGGAGGATTAAGGAAGATAAAAAATGGTAGAACAAATTAAAGATGCAAATACTAAGAAGGCTATTGCCAGAAAGATTCTTGAAGCGTTAAGAGACTGGTTCGAGGTGGATGAGAGCAGGGAAAAGTATATAGCCGAAAGTGCAGATCAGATATTTCTGGCTTCAAAAGAAGGCGATGACTATGTTGGCTTTCTCTGCCTGAAGGAAACGGGAAATGAAACAGTTGAACTCGCGGTAATGGGGGTTTTGAAAGAATACCATCGTAATGGCCTGGGAAGAGAACTCTTTGAAGCTGCGAAAAGTATTGCTGTAGAAGAGGGATATTCCTTCATGCAGGTAAAGACTGTTGAGATGGGCGTGTATGAAGACTACGATATAACAAACCGTTTTTATCTCTCATGTGGTTTCAAGGAATTTGAAGTCATAAGAGAACTGTGGGGAGAAGAAAATCCCTGTCAGATTTATGTGATGTACTTGAAGAGTGGTGGAAGCAACAATATTGTATGAAAAGTGGAAAATTGTTGCTGAAATGGCTGAAATTAGACCTAAAAAAGTATGAAAAGCAACACAATCGGGGAAAATGGCAGAAAGTGTTGCTGATAGTGCATGAATTAGGTGGAAAAGAGGGAGAAAAAGCAACACAATCGGGAAAAATGGCAGAAAGTGTTGCTGATAGGTTTTTTATTGTCAACGTGAAGCTCATTATTTATGTAATGGAAATAATAAAGTCATTATGATAGTATGTATAACAGAAGCAGTATAACAATGTGTATATCATATGAGGAGTAGTAAAAAATGAAGTACAGTTTTGATACATACAGACTTTATCAACGCGAAAAAGTGTTTGCATATACTATCAGAGTAAAAGTAACAATGAAGGAAGAAATAGACTGTAAAGTGCTTAAATCTGCATTAAATGTTGCGATAAAAAGGTATCCGTATCTTGCAGTCAAGGTTATTACACAGCCGGATGGAGCTTATGATCTTCTCCCGAATGATGCTGAGGTTGTAGTCATCCGGACCGGCAATAATCTGCCAAAACTCGGATCGGAAGAAGTCAACGGACATTTGGTTTTTCTGGATTACGAAGGCAGAGATATTTATTTCAATATCAGTCATTCACTTTGTGGCGGTCATGGATCTTTCCCGTTTGTTATGACCGTGATCTATCAATATGTTAAGGAAAAATATAATGTAGAACCTGATGCGCCTAATATTCGAAAACCTGACAGTCCGCTTTTGGAAAATGAAATGGTTGAACCGACTGTTGACATGCTTCCGGATATGCCATCCTCCTATAAATATGCAGGTAAAAAACCGCAGATGATGATAAAGGATTATCTTAATGGTATGTATAACCCATTTAAGAGAAATCCAAATTATATGGAGTTTGCATTCAGGCAAAAGGATATAATTGAGCTTGCACAGCAAAATGATTTCAGTGTTGTCTCCATATTCATCATTCTAATGGCAAAGGCTTTAGATAAGGTTCTGCCGGAAAAGTGTAAGGTTATCGGTGCAGAGACTGCTAACTGTCCGCTTGATCAGATGGGAATAGATGATGCACATGCTGATCTGCTGACGCATATTTTCGTTGACTATGACAGAGAAATGCTCAGCAGAGATATGGGATTTCTTGGAACCGTTACACGAGGTAATATTATTTTGCAGAAGGATCTGGAGAATTGCCAGGAAGAGATAAGACAAATTCTGAAGGTGTATGAAGAAGTAGATAAAATAACCGGGAAGAAGGATAAAATAAAATATATCGAGGAAAACAATCTCAACAGAGGAAAGGATGCGAGACATGGTACATTTCTTTGTAACTATACCGGCAGAATGGACTGGGGTGAGGTTGCTGACTATGTAGAGTCCTATTTTGCGATTATTGAGGGACACCTGACTATGGAGGTCACATCCATAGATAACAGGCTTTTCCTGAGTATTATGTATCTGATAGACGGAAGTAAATATACAAAAGCTTTTATTGAAGTTTTGGATGAGCTGTCTATTCCGTACAGAGTGAGAGGACCATTTCCGAAGAATATAGTAAGACATCAGTTGGATGATTAAGGAGCTAACGGTAAAGGAGCCGTTGGCTCCTTTTTTATTTAGTATCATTTTGAAATTTAGTTCCATTTTATAGTTGATTTTAAGGTTGAGTTTAAGGTGATCAAGGGCCTGATCATTGCAGGTGATGCTGTTCAGGAGGGCGATGCTCTTGCAAAGGTGGATCTTCAGTCTGTGACAAATGCTATGGTTGATATTCAGAGCGGAATTGATGAGCTTGATGAAAGCCTGGAGGAAGTGGAAACTGGAGTGGCTGATGGTGATAATGTTGAAATACTGTCCGGACTTAGTGATGGAGATAAAATTTATTACAGATATGCGGATACTCTTAGCTATACATTTTTGAATGATTAGGTTAAAATAGGGTGAGATAAATCACGAAAGTCTGAGAATAATAATATGGTTAACACAGATAGTATTGAACAGGAACTCGACAGGTTATATGAATTTGAAATAAGCAGGTACATTGAAAGATGTGACGAGCTTAAGAAGGCGGGATACAGAATATTCCGCAATGAATCCGGACAGCATAAGGTTGTGGGAAACGGAAGGCGTGTCGAGAAGCGACAGAGATCCTATGGCTATGATGAAAGCACTGATAAAAAAGAAAACTTCCTGATCCGAATCAAAAGGGGTTTTCAAAATGTAGTAGCAACCATTAAAGCTATGATACGTTTATTTAAGGCTATGCACAATAATAAGAAAAATAACATGAGATAAAAGAGGTAGAAAAATGAGACGTTGCGAAGTATCAGCTCCATGCAGGGCTTGAGGAGACTGTATGGAGGAAATGGAACTGCCTGAAATAGGGGTCCGAAATTAATTTCCTCAGGCTTTGCTCTAAGACTAGTTTAAGTACATAAAAAGGAGCAAAGAAATGAATAAAAAAGAAAATAAAAAAGAGAATAAACTAAAAGAATTTTACATACTTTGGAGCACCCAGAGTCTTTCACAGCTTGGAAGTGCCATCACTGCATTTGCGCTTACACTATGGCTTTATGAGAAGACAGGTTCGGCCTTCAGTACGGCTGCACTTAGAATCTGTACATATGCGCCCTATGTTGTGATGAGCATATTTGCGGGAGCCATATCAGATAAGTTTGACAAGAAAAAGACGATGCTGATATGTGATCTTCTGGCAGCGCTTACCACCATCGCAGTTTTTGTTCTGTATAAGATAGACATGCTTTCGGTATGGCATCTGTATCTGATAAATGCCATCTCAGGACTGATGAATACGGTTCAACAGCCTGCTTCGGAAGTCGCTTATACAATGATAGTCCCGAAGGAGTATTATCAGAAAACAGAGGGACTTCAGTCACTTTCCAGGTCACTTGTGACCATTGGGAATCCGGTCATTGCATCTGCCGTATATGGTTTTGCAGGACTTGATGCGGCCATAGCAATAGATCTTGTTACGTTTGTTATTGCATTTGCGGCACTGGCTTTATTTATCAGAATACCAAAGATCATGTCGGAGGAAGAGGAAAATCCTGGAGTGCTGAGTCTGGCAAAGGAAGGGCTTGTTTATCTGAAACAAAACCCCATGATCCTGTATGTGATCCTCTTTATGTCGGGTGTGAACTTTGTGGCGTCTGCATTTGATGCGATACTGCCGGCGTTCATTATTCCGAATCCGAGAGGCGGAAATTATATACTGGGTATCGTAACTTCCTGTTCGGGAATCGCCATGATCATAGGAAGTCTTCTGGCCACGGTTATGTCAAAACCTAAGGACAGAGTTAAGGTAATATACTTTTCGATGCTGTTCTCACTTGGAACGGAAAATTTCCTTCTGGCATTTTCGAGAAGTCCGATCCTCTGGTGTATTGCTCAGATCCTTGGCTGGATTTTTGTTCCGGTGATGAGCTCGAATCAGAACGTTATCATGAGGAATAATATTCCTGCAAGGCTTCAGGGAAGAGTTTATGCCTGCAGAAATACTTTGCAGTTTTTCACTATTCCCCTCGGACTTATGTTCGGCGGATTTATGGTGGATGAGGTATGCGAGCCGCTTATGAAAAACGGTGGCAGGATCCTTGCATTCCTTTTCGGAAACGGTAAGGGTTCGGGAGCGGCACTTATGCTGTTTATCCTTGGAGTGATGGGAACTGTCATGTGCCTTGCGTTTGGGCATAAGCTGAAAAAGTATAAGTATGTTGAATAAAGGCGTTGGTTTCGAAACGGAACCGCCCCCACTTGTGTTCTTTACAATATAAGAAGTATAATCACATTATCAGAGTCGACACTGAAAAATATGGAGGCACTT
This sequence comes from uncultured Lachnospiraceae bacterium, assembly GCA_902781895.1. Taxonomy (GTDB): domain Bacteria; phylum Bacillota; class Clostridia; order Lachnospirales; family Lachnospiraceae; genus Eubacterium_Q. The sequence continues at coordinate 29,452 of CACZLA010000033.1, read as the reverse complement.
TATGGATGATACAGATATGATTATTCTTCGCCTGCTAAATGACCACGGACGAATGAGCTTCACTGAAATAGGTGAGTTTCTTGGTATGTCCAGAGTGGCAGTAAAAAAGCGGGTAAGAAAACTTGAAGCTTCGGGTGTTATCCGGGGTTACAAGGCTGTTATCGATCCTGAGGTTTTAGCCGACATAGAAGCAGTTGATGTAACGGTAAAGGATACATTTGGAGGTGCGACAATGATGGATTTAGATGAAAAAACAGCGGCGGAAATGAATCATTATCTGGATGGAATAACTGTGCAGGATATCATTTCCGAAAGAAAAGACCGGTTTAGATTCAAGGTAGAGTTTTCAAGAGATGAAATGGCAAATGATATTGATGCTCTGAACCTGTCACCACGGGCTTACAACTGCCTTAGGCGCAGCAGCGTAAATACCATAGGTGATCTGATAAATAATTACCGTGGAACGCCTGAGGAAACCACCAGAAGCCAGTTGAAAAAGATAAGAAATCTTGGGGCAAAATCCATAGAAGAGATAATGATAAAACTGTTTTATTATCATTTTACGACGGTGCCCGTATCTAAAAGGGCTGAATATATGGAACAGCTTCTTAAGGATAATCAGTATTAAAAAATTATAAGGTATTTCAAATAACAATAAGCAAGGGCTTTCCTATTATTTTTGTTATATGCTATAATAGAATTGCTTCAGCAATGGAGCAATCCGTATGTCATATGTTATAAATGGATGTTTCAAGGGGAAAGCTTTTATGAGTAGTAATAAAAAACAAGGGTTTTCAGGAATGAGCGTTATGTTTGCAAGGCTGGTACTTTGCATTCTGCTTGTTTTGAATGCCTTTGTTTTTATTTATTATGGGGTAATAAACAGATCAAATGTCCTTGAAGACGAATCTCTGCAATACATTGAAAAATGGACGGTGGTTGATGCGGATGGAAATGAGTTCACCACCGGTCGCAGCTATGTTGCGGATAAACAGTATGAGAAGGGCTTTACTATTTATGCAACTCTCCCCACTGATGTAATGGATAATGAATATCTGCTCTTTGTTACCCGAAAGGATGTGGCAGTATATATAAACGGCGAGCTCAGGAGCGATTTTGTTGAGTCGAGAGACGTTAATATCCCCGGTGGATCCATAAAAAGATTCTATATGATGGTTCCCCTTAAGACATCTGATGCCGGGGCTGAAGTGAAAATGGTCAGAACCGTAGCATCAAAGGATGCACAGCTGGTTCCGGAGACTCTTATTTGTACACGTTATGGAGCATTTGATTATCTGGTACATACCTACGGTCTTTCAAGTATTCTGGCATTGATCGTGCTTATATTCTCAGTTGTGGTCATCATTGTAAGTATAGTTCTGAAAATCTGGTATAAAATGAAGATAGATATGCTTTATGGTGCGCTGGGTACTTTTGTTATTTCATCATGGATCATTTCGGATTCGTTTTTATTCCCGTTTATCTTTAAGGTATATCATGTGGATGGCGCACTGAACTATATGATGTGTCTGCTTATCCCCATAGCTCCGGCTCTATATTTGAATTCCATACAGCATAGACGGTATAAGAGTATGTCAGCCATACTGGTTGTCGCTTCCATCAATGCTCTTATATGGCCGATCCTGCATTTTACGGGTATCTATTCATTCTACAATATAGTGCCGGTAGTAAATACAATATTCGGACTTATAGCTATAACGGCAATCGTTATTCTTGTAATGGATGCTGTTAAGGGTAATATTCGTGATTATAAGTATACATTTATCGGGTTCCTGGGCTTTCTCATATGTTGTCTGTCACAGCTGGCGGTACTTGTTGTGTCGACGATAACAAATGATTCGGTGCCTATGGTTGTGGGACTTGCACTTCTCCTGGTATTTGTAGTTGTACAGCAGGTGAATGATCTCAGAAAGATAGCCATGGAAAAACAGCATGCGATAGATATCTCAGAAGCCAAGACCAGATTCCTTGCCAGTATGTCCCATGAGATCAGAACTCCAATCAATTCCATACTCGGCATGAATGAAATGGTCCTGAGAGAAAACAGAGACAGCGTGGTAGCGCAGTATTCGAAAAATATCAAGAGCTCGGGAAAAATGCTTCTTATGCTTGTAAACGATGTTTTGGATTTCTCCAAGATTGAGGCAGGAAAGCTTGAAATTCATGAAGAGCATTTCTACATGTCCGATATGCTTTATGATGTAATCTCCCTTGTGAAGGAAAGAGCTGATGAAAAGTCTCTGGAGTTAAGAACGGAGCTTGTCGGGGAAATACCTAATGAGATGCTCAGCGATGAGTTCAGAATAAGACAGATACTTGTAAATATCATCAATAATGCAGTTAAGTATACTGACAATGGATCGATAACCCTTAAGCTGGGCGGAAAATATATGGAAAATGATGATTATGAGCTCAGTATCAGTGTCAGGGATACAGGAAAGGGAATCCGTAAGGAGGATCAGCCTTATCTGTTTGAAGCATTTTCAAGGGTAGATACCAAGTCAAATGCAAACATAGAGGGTACCGGTCTTGGACTTGCCATAGTAAAGAGTATAGTTGATTCCATGAAGGGTACCATCGAAGTCCAGAGTGAGTATGGTGTCGGCTCTGAGTTCATTGTCACACTTCCGATGAAATATCTGGGTAAAGAAACTCTGAAGAGTGACTTTATGGAAAACAGAGTCGAGTATGATCCGGAACCGGAGTCAGGAACATTTACTGCTCTTGATGCAAATATTCTGGCGGTTGATGACAACAAGTCAAACCTTACTATAGTAAAGCTGTTCCTGAAACGAACCGGTATTATACCGGATCTCTGCAGCTCGGGCAGCCGTGCTATAGAAATGTGTAAGGAGAAAAAATATGATCTTATCCTTCTGGATCATATGATGCCTCAGCCTGACGGCATAGAAACACTGCATGTGATAAGAAGTGATGATGATTCACTTAACAAGGATACAAAGGTTGTTGTTCTTACTGCGAATGCAGTGGCCGGAAGTCGTCAGATGTATATGAACGAGGGCTTTGATGATTATCTGACGAAGCCTCTGGATTCAAAGCTTCTTGAACAGACTGTAATGAAGATGCTTCCGGAAGATAAGGTGACGGTTAAAGATAAATCCGGTCCTGATGAATTATCCGGGTCAGCGGACGATGCTTCTTCGGAGGAAATGTCACCGATAAAGAAGAAGCTTACTTCCATCGAAGGTCTGAATTATAATGCTGCCCTCAGCTATTGCGGTGATGATGAAGATCTGCTTGAGGAGATAGTCGGTGATGTGGCGGCGGACTGCGGTCAAAGAGCCGAACGAATGAGAATGAATCTTGCGAAGAAGGATCTGGATGCATACAGGATAGATGCTCATACAATAAAGAGTACTATGGCAACTCTGGGACTTAAAGAGCTCAGCGAGAGAGCTAAGAAGCATGAGTATGCCTGCAAGGAAAACAATACAGGATTTGTATTCGGAGATGCCGAGGACTTTATAAAAGAGTATGAGGAAATATGTAAGAAACTGGAAGGTTAGTCATATTTGAAAGGAGTACAAAAATATGAGTAGAAAAGCTAAGAAATGGATCATTATTTCAGTTATATCTGTAATGGGAATAGCCGGACTTACAGCCTGCGGAAAGGAAAAGGCAAAGAATCCGGTGATCGAAGAGACCCAGATGGGAATACAGCTGGAGAATAAGGCCAGAGATGTTGTTAATCAGCAGGGCAGTGATGCACAGAATGCAGATCAGATGCTGGATAACATGAATGGAGATTGATGATCGGCTTTACGGAAAAAAGTATATAAAGGCTTTAATAAATTGCAGTAATATGGTATAATTTCTACTATCTTTGCGTAATAGATAGATATGGTATAAAAAAAGACATACCATAGGGAGAAATTATGGACATTATTTCGGTATTACAATTATTTGGAGGTATAGGACTTTTCCTTTATGGAATGAGTCTTATGAGTTCATCTCTCAACAAGCTGACGGGCTCAGGACTTGAGAGAATACTCGAAACTGTTACTACAAGTAAGAAGAAAGGTGTCGGCGTTATTAAGGGCTGGACTTTCGGAATGGGAGTAACAGGTATCATTCAAAGCTCGGCTGCAACAACCATCATGCTGGTTGGATTTGTAAATGCCGGTATCATGAAGGTAGCACAGGCCATGCCTGTAGTGTTCGGATCAAATGTAGGTAGTACGGTTACGGCGCAGATACTTCGTCTGGGTGATATAGAGGATGGTCACATCATATATCAGCTGATCAAACCGGCTTCCTTCGCTCCGATGCTTGTCGGCGTTGGTGCATTTATCATACTTTTCACAAAAAATAAAAAGGCAAAGAATATAGCCAGTATCTTAGTGGGACTGGGTATGCTTTTTTATGGTATGACTCTTATGGAAGACGTATTTGCTCCGCTTAAGGAGAGCAAAAGCTTCCAGTCACTTTTCACATCATTTGAGAATCCCCTTCTGGGAATTCTTATCGGACTTGTAATCACGGTAATACTTCAAAGTTCAAACGCATCAGTCGGTATTTTGCAGGCACTGTCTGCCACGGGGGCTATTTCCTATGCAGTTGCAATTCCCATAATTATTGGTCAGAACCTGGGTAAATGTTCAACAACTATCATTGGAGGTATAGCTGCCAGCAGAAAAGCAAAAAGACTTGTTGTGGGATATCTGTTCTTCAATATTTTCGGAGCGGTATTTTTCGCATCGATCATTTACCTGTTAAATGCCACCGTCGGACTTCCCATAATGTCGAAGCTGGTTAACAGAAGTAGTATCGCTACCATCCATCTTCTCTTTAACCTTCTTACCAGCTTGATCCTGCTTCCTTTCTCGAAGAAGGTATCAAATCTTACTGAGAAGATCATCGGAGGAGCTGAAGAAGAAAAACCTGAGGATGTTGAACTGGCCAAGCTTGACGACATGCTTCTTAATACACCGACCATAGCTCTTCAGCAGTGTCGTGATCTTATTAATAAAATGAGCGACTTTATCCTGGAGAACTATAAACTGGCTACCAGCATGATTTATGAATATGATGAATCAAAGCTTCCGAAAATGGAGGAAAATGAGGCCTTTATAGATAAATGTGAAACCGTTCTGTCGGCTTATGTGGTTCGTATCGATCGTAAGCGACTCACCCCGGATGATAAGCTTCTGGTTAACGAGATACTTAACTCTATCGGGGATATTGAGAGAATGGGCGACTATTGTATGAATATCGCTTATGTTGCAAGAGATAAGAATGAGCAGGATATCCATTTCTCTCCTGCAGGCCATATGGAAACAGAGGATATCATCGGTGCCTGCCAGTATACTATAGAAACGGCTTTCAAGGCATTTAAAGAAGATGATATATCTCTGGCGGTTAGAGTTGAACCACTCTCTGAAACCATCGATGAACTTAAAGAAATCATTAAGGCACATCATGTGGAGAGACTTCAGGAAGGAACCTGCAGTATCGCAGGCGGTGTTTCATTGTTCGACCTTGTAAATAGCTTTGAGCGTATAGCATCACATGCCGCAAATGTGTCCCTTCATATTATCAAGAAGGTTAGGAAAGATATTAACTTTGATGAAATGCATGGACATGCAAATGATAATCATAGTGAAGAATATAAAGCACTCTATCATTATTATGAATCTCTGTATATAGAGCCGGTACTTAACTTCAAGGTTCCGGAGGAGGATGAACAGCAGAAGAAGCAGAATCAGCCTGGAAAATCAGATGACAGTGTAAAGGCTGAAAAGAGTGGAAAGCTTGAGAAGTCTGATGCAATAAGCAAATCAGATAATGCCGGAAAAGAAGACAAAACGGACAAAGCTGATAAAGCTGTCAAAACAGATAAAACAGGTAAGTCTGAGAAATCAGATAAAGATAAGAATAAAACAGAAAAAACAGAGAAAACTGATAAAGCGGTTAAAACCGACAAAACAGATAAAACGGGCAAAGCCGGAAAATCGGATAAGACAGTAAAGAATAATGCGAATGAGAAGAATTCCGGATCCGATAAAGATAAGGATGTTAAAAGTAAGGAAAAGAAAAGCAGGTAAGGAGTGTATGTAAAATGGATAACAACAATGTTCAGAGCAGTATTACAAAAGAAGAGTTTGATTATGCACAGGATATAATTAAAAGACTTTCGGGTTATTATGACGGAAAGGTTGTAGGACAGCAGAATCTTAAATTTGCGCTGGTTGCATCTATTATAGCTGATGGCCATGTACTTATAGAGTCTGTGCCGGGACTTGCAAAAACTACCGCGGCTAAAACCATTTCCGATGCAGTAGACGGAAAGTTTTCCAGAATCCAGTGTACACCGGATCTTCTTCCCAGTGATATCATAGGAACTCAGGTTTATAACCAGGCAACAGGAAAATTCGATACAACTCTGGGACCTGTATTTGCAAACTTTGTCCTTCTGGATGAGATAAACCGTTCAAGTGCAAAGACACAGAGTGCCATGCTGGAGGCCATGCAGGAGAGACAGGTTACTATCGGCGGAGCTACATACAAGATGCCGGATGATGTATTTATTGTAATAGCTACCCAGAACCCGATAGAGCAGGAAGGTACATATCTTCTTTCAGAGGCACAGACAGACCGTTTTATCATAAAGGAAAAGATAACATATCCTTCACCTGATGAAGAGGCTGAGATACTTAACCGTATCGAGTCCGGTGTTATAAAAAAGACTCCGGCAGTTCTTACGATTCAGGATGTTGACTATCTGCAGAAGATTGCAGAGAAGGTTTATGTTGATTCTGCTATAAAGAAATATATTTCATTTATTGTTGATGCTACCAGAAATCCGAACAAGATACTTCCGACAGAGCTGAGCAGATACGTGAAGATGGGAGCCAGCCCGAGAGCATCTATAGCATTTATGAAGATAGCAAAGGCAGTAGCACTTATATACGGAAGAACTTATGTTACACCGGACGATGTAAAGCTTCTTCGTCATCAGGTTCTTCGTCACAGAGTTGAACTGAATTATGCAGCTATAGCTGATAATGTATCGGTTGAGACTATTATCGACAGAATGGTTGGAGCTATCCAGACACCATAAATTATCTGGATATAAGCCTTCCCCCTTGGGGGAAGGTGTCGGCGAAGCCGACGGATGAGGGGTATATACAAAAATGGATTACGATTATCTTGCGAAGATCAAAGCGTCTATATCACTTTATACAAAGAAGAAAACTTCAAATATTCTTGATGGTGAGTTTGGGTCTGTTTACAGAGGCCGAAGCTTTGATTTTGATGACCTTCGGGAGTATGTATATGGTGACAGCGTGCGAGATATCGACTGGAAGTCTTCATCCAAAACAGGAAGAGTCCTCATCAGAAGATTTATAGCTGATAAGAAGCATAATATCCTTTTTGTAGGTGATTCGGGTGTGAAGTTCAAGGGGGATACCGACAAGGGTGAGCCGAAGGCAAAGGTTGCACTTACCACACTCGGCACCATCAGTTATCTTGTGAATGATCACGGAGATGACTATGCTCTGATGACCAGCACGAATAAGGGTTATGATTTCAGCTATTTTCGTTCCGGAGCCAGACATCTGGAAAATCTTTTAATAAGATATGAGAAATGTCTTGCTGAGGAAGAGTCAAAGCCTCTTAACAGGACTCTTGATTATATTGCCGAAAACATAAAAAGAAAGATGATCATATTTATCATTACCGATATGGAGGGCATTGCGAATCTGGATGAGAAGCTCCTTAAGAAGCTGACAGTCCGAAATGATGTAATGGTTCTGAACATAGAAGATGCATATCTTACAGGTGATAATCTGTACGATATTGATAAGAAGGAATATGAGAGCCGCTTCCTTCTCAGAGACAAGAAGCTTCATGAGAGGGAGTTTGCGGAAAGAGAAGGACGACGCAGGAAGGCCGTTAATACATTTAAGAAATACGGTATAAGCGGTGTTGATATAAGTCGTGAAGAGGATATAGTGGATAAGGTAGTAGAACTGTTTGAAAGGCATAGAAATGAAAACGTCGGTTGAATTACAGGATCCATTTTCATATATGATCATATGGCTGATACTGGCTGTTATCATTCTGGCAGCCTTTATCTTCAGTCAGGTATATTTCCGCAAGAAGCTGGGTGATCAGATACGTGCAGCTAAAAAGATAAAGCTGAAGAAGATAAGAGAGTCTACTCTTGAAGGAAAGAAGAGTAAGTACATGACTGAGCTTATGTACATAGAAATGGACCTTATGAATAATAAGATAGATAAGAGAAAAGCTTATCAGAAGATGAGTAACTGCATCAGAATGTTTGTACATGATGTGACGGGTATCAATGTTCAGAAATTTACTCTTTCGGAAATAAGAAGAGTAAATATTCCGCAGCTGACTCAGCTTGTCAGAGAATACTATGAACCTGAGTTTGCGCTTAGTTCAAAGGCTGATGCGGCAACATCTATTTACAGAACAAGAATGATGATAAGCAGTTGGAGGAGATAAAATGCTCTTTATACATCCATTGGTGTTAAAGATCGGAATTCCCGCAGTCCTGCTGGGAGTTGTGGCACTGCACCTGATAAAGAGAAAAAGAAAATATAAGGGTGGAACGAAGGCTGCCAATACCGGATTTGTCAGAAGTCTGGGCATATACAAGAACAAGAAAAGATTTTACGTGATCTTTTCATATGTACTTGAGTTATGTATTGTTGTAAGTCTTTTGTCATCGCTTTTCCTTTTGGCCAGACCGGCAAAGAAGGAAACGGTTAGTAACGGAGCAAAGAAGAGAGATATATTCCTCTGCATGGATGTTTCCTATTCTATCTATGAGCTGAATGCAGATCTGGTTGAGAGCCTGGAAGAGGTTGTCAGGGGGCTGGATGGAGACAGATTTGGTATTTCCATTTTCAATACCACCACAGTTCTGTATGTTCCCATGACGGATGATTATGATTTTATCATCTCGAAGCTGGAGGAGCTGAAGGAATACTTCATACTCCAGAAGGAATTCATGGATAAATATTATAATGAATCCACCGGATATTATGATTATGACTATGACGAGACGGAAGCATTTAACGAAATGCAGGAGAAACTGGATTACTATGATTCCGGTACTTTGATCAATAATTATACCAAGGGAAGCTCTCTTATCGGAGAGGGTCTGGCATCATGTATATACAGTTATCCGAGACTGGAGGATGAGGACAGGACAAGAATCGTCATCATGTCAACGGATAATGCCCAGGAGGCCAGAAGTAACCCTATGGTCGAGCTGGATGAGGCTACTGATATCTGTAAGAAATATGATATTAAGGTATTCGGTCTGTTCCCTATGAAGGAAAAATGGAGCGCAATGAATACCACGGATTATGAGACGGAAATGGCAGACTTCAAGAAGTGTGTCGAGAAAACAGGCGGAAAGTTCTATAAAGAGAGTGAGACTCTGACAGTAGAGGATATTGTTAAGGATATAGAAAAAGAGGAAGCACTTGAAGTAGAAGAGATAACGACTACGAAGATTTATGATCAGCCGCTTGTGCCGGTGATAGTACTCATAAGCTCTCTCGTTGTTATACTTGTTATAGGACTGGTAATCAAAATATGATAACTAAACCATTAATTCCTTTGTATATAGTTATCCCGGTGCTGGTTATAATACTGGGAGTATATACATTTGTTACAGTAAGGAAAAAGAAGAAAATTGGATATAAGATATTCGGGATAACACGTATACTTATCATCCTGGTTCTGACATTTTTCATAAATCTCAGGATCATGGAGAAGGAGTATAATGCCGAGGTCGAGATGAAGAATCTGGATGTGCTGTTTGTTGTTGATACCACCATGAGTATGTGGGCTGAGGATTACGACGGCGATGAGACGAGAATGTCCGGAGTTCTGAAGGATACGGAATATATTCTGGATGAGCTCAGCGGAAGTAACTTCGGACTTATCAGATTTGATAACAAATCACAGATATTGGCTCCATTTACTCAGGATCACGAAACGGTTAAGGATGCATTTTCCACTATAAAGATTCCTGATTCAGACTATGCAAATGGTACCTCCATGAATACTGCCATAGAGGATACGAAGGCACTTCTTGAGTCATCGAATATGAAGGAAAAAAGACTTACCATACTGTTCTTTATCAGTGACGGAGAGATAACGGATGGCTCTGCACTTCAGTCCTTTAAGGAGCTGGAACCGCTGGTTGATACAGGTGCTGTACTGGGATACGGAACAGCTAAGGGCGGCGAGATGCAGTATGATGACTGGGGCAGCTATGTAAGAGATCCTGAAACGGGAGATCATGCAGTTTCGAAGATAGACGAATCAACCTTGAAGACCATAGCATCCGATCTGGATATAGATTATATCCACATGGAAGATACTGATAATGTGAAATATATGGTTGAATCCATAAAGAACGGAAGCTCACTTACTATAGAAAAGTCTGACACTGTCAGCTATAAGGATACATATTTCTACTATGCAATACCGCTTCTTATCATGCTGATATTTGAAGCAGTGCTGTTTATAAGAAAAGGAAAGCTGTAATTAGTTAAATGGGAAAAGAAAAGAAGAAACCTGACGAGACAAAAGAAGAACGTAAGGCGAAAAAGAAGGAAGCGCGCGCCAGAGACAAGGCCCGTATAGCCGAAGAAAAACGCCGGGATAAGGAAGCAAGGTTCAAGATAGAGAATCCTGTAAGGTTTATGAGGATCATTACTATCGTAGGAATCATACTTGCTGTTTTTGCCGTGTTCTTCGGAGCCAAGTATATAATCAACATGGTTTTCCTGGCCAGCTATGAGGATGGAAGCTATTCTCCGGAAACTCAGGAGGTTCTTCAGTTTATAAATATCCCGGAGGGATATCTGCCATACTATAACGAAGGAAATGCCCATTACAAGCTGGGTGAATACGATAAGGCCATAGCCGAATATCAGCTGGCTCTGGAAGCTCACCCCAGTGAGAAAAAGGAATGTGATATAAGAGTTAATCTGGCGCTTGCCATGCTCCAGAAGATAGATTTTGAGAATCTTGATACGGAGAAACAGAAGGCAAATGCCATAAGACAGCTTCAGGCTGCAAGAAATATCCTCTGTGAGAAGGGATGTGCGGATCCTTATGGAACAAACGGTCATGATCCCGAGGCAGAACAGCTGAAGCAGGATATTGATAAGATGCTTGAAGAGCTTGGAGCAGAGCCTGAACCGCCTCAGAGTGATCAGCAGGACCAGAAGAAGAGCAGCTCCGGACAGGGACAGGATAAAAAGCAGACAAGACGTGAGAAACAGCTTGAAGAGGATCTGAAAAAACAGAGACAGGAATCTGACGGAGAAAGACAGGAATACCAGAATAAACACGATAAGCCGGGAGATACTCCATCAGGAGGAGAAGAAGGTGACGACGAAAACAGCGGCGGCATAGGCGGCGGCCAGGAAGATGACGATAAGAAAAACTGGTAGTTCAGTCGTTTGTTTAAAAAAAATATAAAGAGGATATAGATATGCAGAAATTTTATCTGGAAAATATGAATCTCAAGATTACTATAAATCAGCAGGGAGCAGAGCTGGTCAGCATCCTTTCAAAGGAAAACGGGCAGGAATATCTCTGGAATGCAGATGAGAAATACTGGAAAAGAAGCGCTCCGGTACTATTTCCTATAGTAGGTAGTCTTAAAGATAAGAAGTTTACTGCCGAGGGAAGTGAGTGGCCTATGTCTCAGCATGGATTTGCAAGAGATATGGAGTTTAAAATGGTAAAGCAGGCTGATGGAAAAAGGATTCTTTTCGGACTGGAAAGTAATGAGGATACCCTTAAGCTTTATCCGTATAAGTTTGCACTGGAGATAGAGTATATTCTGGACAGATATAAGCTTACGACAGTATGGCGTGTTATAAATACAGATGATAAGGAAATCCATTTCCAGATCGGAGGACATCCGGCATTTAACTGTCCGCTTAAGAATGAGGAGAATCAGAGCGATTACTTCTTCAATTTCGATACCGATAAGGATCTGAAGTATAACCTTCTGAGTGAGAATGGACTTGTTGACAGTTATGATAACGTTCTTGCCAATGACGGTGGTCTGGTTAAGATAGATGAGCATATGTTTGATAAGGACGCTCTGATCATTGAGGGAGGACAGGCAAACAAGGTTTCCATAGTAAAGCCTGATGGAATGGCATATCTTTCGGTTTCATTTGAAGCCCCTCTGTTTGGTCTCTGGTCACCGGCAGGTAAGGGTGCTCCTTTCGTATGTATCGAACCGTGGTTCGGTAGGGCGGATGCAGAGGACTTCTCCGGAGACATAAGTGAAAGGAAATATGACAACAAACTGGCAGTGGGAGAAACTTTTGAAGCAGAGTATAGTATAGAGGTTGAATTATAAGGTTTACATAAGGGACAATATGTCGAAAATATAGTAAAATAGCCGATTTTTAGGCAATAAAGCCTTGACAATTACCCTTAAAAACGTATAATTAAATGGAGCGTTTTAGTTCGGTTTGATACTAAAACCGCAAATAATAAGTATTTTTTTAGGAGGATTTCCAAATGAACAAGACAGAACTTGTAGCAGCAATTGCTGAAAAGACAGAACTTACAAAGGCTGATTCAGAGAGAGCATTAAAGGCTTTCATCGATACAGTAGAAGAGGCACTTAAGGCTGGAGATAAGGTACAGCTCGTTGGCTTCGGTACATTCGAAGTAGCTGACAGACCTGCTAGAACAGGCCACAACCCTAGAACAGGTAAGACACTTAAGATCAAGGCTTCAAAGGCACCTAAGTTTAAGGCTGGTAAGGCATTCAAGGATGCTCTTAACTAATTAGGGATTAACTTCTAAAGTCTAAATTCTGCCGCGATATTTATCGCGGCAGTTTTTCTTGTAACATGTATTTTTAGAATATTCATATATTTGAGAGGAGTCTGATATGAGACTTGATAAGTATCTTAAGGTATCACGACTTATAAAAAGAAGAACAGTAGCAAATGAAGCCTGTGATGCAGGCCGCGTGACTGTAAATGGTAAGGTTGCCAGGGCTTCTTACGATGTTAAGGTCGGGGATATTATAGAGATAACATTTGGAAATAAAACTGTTAAGGCTGAGGTACTGAAGGTTGCGGAGACAGTTAAAAAGGATGATGCAGGTGAGCTGTTTAAGCTTATATAAAAAAAACTTGCATATTATGTTAACATAAAGTATACTGTTCTTGTCTGACCTCATGAAAAGGGAGTTTTTGTCATGCAAAACAGAGTAGTAAGAAAATCAAATAAGTCATCGCGGGCTACTATATTGCTTGTGCTGCTTGTTGTTGTGGTAATAGTTGCCGCAACGGTTATCAGAAGTTTGTCTCTGAGTGAGAAACGGGATGAACTGGCTATAACAGAGGTTCAGCTTGAACAGCAGCTGGAAGAAGCAAATAACAAGGCTGATGAGCTGGCTGAACGCGAGAAATACATGAAGACTAAAAAATATATTGAGGATGAGGCAAAGAACAAGCTGGGACTTGTTAATAAGGATGAAATCCTGATAAAACCTAAAGACAGAGATTATTAGTATAGCAGTTGACGTGAAAACGGCAGACTGCTATTCTTTTTAAAGGGTAAAAAATATGAGTAGGATCTGTTTTGATAAAATAAAAGAATTTGTTGATGAATACGAAATGATTTCTCCCGGTGACGCTGTTGTGGTTGGTGTTTCCGGGGGAGCGGATTCTGTCGCCCTTCTAAGATTTTTGACAGAGCTTAGGGAGTACTTTGCTTCAGGCGGAGATTCTTTATTTTCCGGAGATGCTTCATTATCTGGGAAAGATGTTCTGGGTATCTCAGTCGTTCATATAAATCATATGATCAGAGGTGAAGAAGCAGACCGGGATCAGAGCTTTGTTGAAAACCTCTGCAATAAACTGGGAGTTAAGTGTGTTGTATATAAAAATGACATCCCGGCCATGGCAAAGGAAAAACATCTTACCGAAGAAGAGGCCGGAAGATTATACAGGTATGAATGCTTTGAAAAACAGGCCGCAGCTCTTGAAGAAACGAGATCAGGTAGTGGTTTACCCGGCAGGGTACATATTGCCGTAGCCCATAACAAGGATGATCTGGCGGAGACGGTTTTATACAATATGATCAGGGGCAGCTCTCTGTTTGGTCTTTCGGGTATAAGACCTGTCAGAGACCGTATCATACGGCCTCTGCTCCTTACTTCCCGCAGGGATATAGAAGAATATCTGAAGGATCTGGGACAGGATTATATAACTGATTCCACAAATCTTGTACCGGACTACACGAGGAACAAGATAAGGTTAAATATAATGCCCCAGCTCAGTGAGATAAATGACAGTGCTGTGGATCATATGGTGGATATAGCCATCGACTCGTGGAAGCTCAGGGACGATATTAATAAAGAAACAAAGAGCGGATATAATAAAAGTGAAAAATCCGAAAATGAGGTCAGGATAGAAATAAACAGACTTCTGGATCTGAGTGAGCTTGCCAGGGGCGAGCTGGTTCTTTCTGCTATGGAGGCTGTATGCGGTCGGAGAAAGGATATTACGAGAGAACATATATTCGCTGTAACAGGGCTTACGGGGCTTCAGTCCGGGAAGAGAGTTGATCTTCCTTATAATATGGTGGCTGAACGTGTATATGATGAGATAGCTATCTATACTGCCGATGAAGTGGCGGCGGCTGAGGGGGACTTGGGATTTATCGAGGTGAGTACATTTCCCTACAGTGATGAGGTTGATTTATCAAAAAAAGAATATACGAAGCTCATAGATTGTGATAAAATAAAGACTGCGCTTTGTCTGAGAACTGCTCAGGAGGGGGACTTTATAGTCATTAACTCTCAGGGCGGAACCAAGAAACTGAGCCGCCTGTTTACTGATCTTAAGATAGAAAGAAAAGACAGGATGTCGGTGCCTGTAGTAGTTGATGGTGACGAGGTGGTCTGGATAGTCGGTTACAGACTGAGTGAAAGATATAAGGTCAGCCATGATACAAAGACGGTTGCTCAAATAAGATATATGAAATAAAAATGAGGTAAAAGGATTGGATAACAAGGCGAAAAGAGGCCCGGGAGGATTGATACTGGCGTATCTGATAATAGCGGTCATCTTCATTGGTCTGTATACATTAATGACCAAGCCTGCGAATGAGGACACAGGTTATTCAGATGCAAAGCTGGTGGAGGATATCGAAAACGGAAATGTAGTTTCGATTGATATCTATCAGAACAGAGAGATTCCGACGGGAACAGTAGAAGTAAATCTGGAAAGCGGAAGTGTAGTTTACTATACTCCGAATGTCAGCGATACCATAAAGAGTATTGATGATAAAGGCGACACAATATACAAAGTTCATGATGTTGACAGAGCTGGGATACTTGAAAAGATAGCTCCGTATATATTTGCCGCTATTTTGTTTGGAATGTATATGATGATCCTTTCATCACAGCTTTCCGGTGGTGGAGGAGTAGGTGGAAACAGCGGTCTTGCGAATTTCGGAAAAAGCAGGGCTAAGAAGGATGTAAAGACGGATGTTACATTTGACAAGGTGGCAGGCCTTGATGAAGAAAAGGAAGAGCTCGCTGAGATAGTGGACTTCCTGAAGGATCCGTCAAAATATATTAAAATGGGTGCACGTATTCCGAAGGGTATCATTCTTGAGGGACCTCCGGGAACAGGTAAGACACTCCTTGCCAAGGCGGTTTCCGGCGAAGCGGATGTTCCATTTTTCTCAATATCAGGTTCTGACTTCGTAGAAATGTTCGTCGGTGTCGGTGCATCGAGAGTTAGAGATCTTTTTGCAGATGCAAAGAAGAATCTTCCGTGTATTGTATTTATAGATGAGATAGATGCGGTTGCCAGACGTCGAGGTTCAGGTCTCGGTGGCGGTCATGATGAAAGAGAGCAGACTCTGAACCAGCTTCTGGTTGAAATGGATGGTTTTGGCGAGAATGAAGGCATCATCGTGATGGCAGCTACAAACAGAGTAGATATACTTGATCCCGCTATCTTAAGACCGGGCAGATTTGACAGAAGAGTGCTGGTAGGACGCCCTGATGTTAAGGGAAGAGAGGCTATACTTAAGATTCATGTTAAGAATAAGCCTATCGGAGATGACGTGGATCTGCATGAGGTTGCCAGAACAACTGCAGGCTTCTCCGGAGCTGATCTGGAGAATCTGGTTAATGAAGCAGCTATAAAGGCTGCCAAGGACGGAAGAAAGTTCATTACAAAGTCCGATATGGACGATTCCTTTGTGAAGCTTGGTATAGGAACCGAGAAGAAATCCCGTCTTGTATCAGATAAAGAGAAAAAGATTACTGCCTATCATGAGTCGGGACATGCTATACTGTTCCATCTTTTGAGTGAGGTTGAGTCTGTATATACCATTTCCATCATTCCGAATGGTTCCGGAGCAGGCGGATATACTATGCCGCTACCGGATAATGATGACATGTTCTGGACAAAAACCAGAATGCTCCAGCAGATACAGGTTTCCATGGGCGGAAGGATAGCTGAGTCCCTTGTCTTTGATGATATTACCACAGGTGCTTCTGCAGATATAAAGCAGGCAACAAATGTGGCAAGAAGCATGGTGCTTAAGTACGGCTTCTCAGAGGATCTCGGCTTCCTTAACTATGAATCAGGTGAAGGCGAAGAAGTATTTATCGGTCGTGAGATAGGTCACACCAAGCCTTACAGCGAAGAAGTCGGAGCAAAGATCGATGCTGAGGTAAAGAAGATCATCGACTATTGCTACTCAGAGGCAGAAAGAATACTTAAGGATAATATCGATATACTCCATAAGTCGGCTGAGATGCTTATAGAAAAAGAAAAAATCACGGGAAGTGAGTTCGAAGAATTATTCAAAAGTGCAGAATAGTGCCAGTATTTGTATAATGTGCACAAGCGAAGCGTAAAAAATGCACTGTTTTATATAACAGATTGTGAGAGTTGCATAAATTATTGTGATAATGAACAAAAAAGAATATAAAATAATGTAACCCCCCAATACATTATATAGTTTTTTGCTACACCCCATAAGTAACAAAATACCTTCTCCAAAAGAGCGTGTCTACCCCGACACGCTCTTTTACTTTCCCAGTGTTTATGCGGGTTCCCAGACTTTTCACCATTTTTATCCCATTTTTAATTTAGTTTACATAATGCCAAAATTTGAGTAATTTGTACCAAATTTGTACCAAAATGCGACAAAAGTGCGAAGTAAAAATCTATTAAAAAACGATTTGTACCAATTTGTACCAAAAAATCGCGTCTTTTTGCGTCTAAAAATCGAATTTAATTAGATTTTTGTCTTTTTCAATAATTCGACCACTATATGTAGTGGTTGTTCTATTTCAATAAAAGCCCTGATTATATCAATATCACCATATAAATCATGTTGGTTCAGTTTGTATTTTGTTACATCGTTATGATATATTAGAGCAGTAACAGATATATAATTATCTTCCAGGATAATGAAATAAACAAATCGGAGTTTATCGGTGGAGAGAATGGAGACTTTTGAAAATAGATGATAAAACTTGAAACAGAACGATTATGCCTGCGTGACTATGTAGAAGCGGACTTTGAGGCATATTATAAATTAAAAACAGATGATCGGACGATGTACTATATGCAGGACATTAAGCTGGATGATCGCGAAACGGCTCGAGTCGAGTTTGAGGATTTGCTTTCTGACATGAAAAATATCCATCGTAAGTATTATTTTTTTCATATGGAATTAAAAGACACTCATGAACAGGTTGGAAGCATAGGTTATACAGTAGCAGATGATACACCTGTAGGGAAAATAGTTCATCTTGGATACTTCACTTATCCTAAATTCTGGGGGAATGGATATACCTCTGAGGCTCTTAGTAAGGTTTTGGAATTTGCATTTACAAAGGACAGTGTGTACAGAGTTACAACAGGTTGTCTTAAAGAAAATGTCGGCTCTGAAAGAGTTATGCAGAAGAACAGAATGATAAAAGAAGCAGAACATGTTGATTATGAATGGCATGATGGTCATATGAAAACGCGTTTGGAATACAGACTTCTGAAAAATGAATGGGGGAGATGATAATATGGAGCATAAAGGAACGAAAACAATAGAAACCCATAGGTTATTATTGAGAAAATTCTGTGCTGAGGACATAAATGCGGCATATATGAATTGGACATCTGATGATAGGGTAACTGAATTTTTAAGATGGCCAACACATACTTCTAAGAAAATAACAGAGACAGTTATTAAAGGTTGGATAAAAGAAAGTGAAAAACCAGAATTTTATCAGTGGGCAATTGTTCTTAAAGATATTAATGAGCCTATTGGTACGATAAGCGTTGTTGATAAAAATGATGATTTGAATATTTTACATATTGGTTATTGTATTGGTAGCAAATGGTGGCATAAAGGAATTACATCAGAAGCATTTTCTGCAATTATTCCATATCTATTTAATGAAGTAGGTGCTAATAGAATTGAGGCGCAGCATGACCCTAACAATCCATATTCAGGAAATGTAATGAAGAAATGTGGCTTAACTTATGAAGGAACGCTACGACAAGCAGATATTAGCAATAAAGGAATTGTTGATGCCTGTATGTACAGCCTGTTGAAATCGGAATGGAATGATACGGGAAATGTATAAATCCCAGTTTGTCGGAATAGTAGGTTATACCGGAAGTTAAAAAGATTAATGATTATAGCATGAAGTAAAAATAGTGGTCTAAATGATGTCGTATTACATCGATTTAGACCACTATTTTTATAATGGAGTATCTGTTAATATCAAACGCTCTAATTCAAACGAATCTTCAGAATCATTTCTATCTTTATATGTAAGGTACTGCGATAGCAGCTTATTCACCTCTTTATTATCAAATTCAATCCTAACTGTTTCAGGGCGGTAATTACCGTCTTCATCTTTATCGGCAGATATTTTCATATCTGTCTGCTTTTCAATTGAAATAAGGGCTGATAAAAGCTCTCCTGTGGTATGTATATTATTATCATAGAAGTCATTTACATTTATTCCAAGTGCAATAGCAATCTTACACAGTTGCTCATGTTTTGGAGTTCTGATTCCGGTTTCATATTTCTTTATAGTAGAAACATTTATTCCGGATGATTTACTAAGATCATCTTGAGACATTTTCTGTAGCTTTCTATACATCTTTATCATTTCAGCTAATCTTTGAGTTGTTTCATTCATATATTTATTCCTCCAAGTACACCAGTTTAAGAGTTATTTTTCAATCATTGTCTTGTAATCTGCATAAATACTACATTCGTTACTACACCACTTTTTGAAAGATATTATAACTTATTGGTTCACAAAAGTGAATCTTTTTTGCAAAAAATACTTGACAGTTCACAAAAAGGAACCTTATAATACAAATAGGTTCACAAATAGGAACTATTTGAACTAAAAAAACGATTATAATCGAAAAAACACCTTTTCAGTTACAATTTTGAGATAAAAAACACCTTTTCAGATAATTTTAGAATGAATCTAAAGGGTTTATTATAATCTCACAACTGAATAAGCAACTGCAGTAACGTGAAAACTACGAAGCGTTGCCTGGAGGGGAAGCGGTCACTGTTACCACATTAGTAGTCTGAAGGATCGAGAGATGAAGGGCGAGGAACGGGACAGCCAACTGGTAAAAGGAGTAACGGCGTTATCGTAGGGACAATAAACCACGAGGGATATGGAAGGATATCCCGATTCTCGAAACGGCGGTAGAGAAGATAGTGTCTGTCTAAATTAGGCAGGGGCGTCGTGAACGAAAGGAAGCATAGCTTCTGGATCGGCTTACTGTAGTTCCCAGTGTACAGGGCGATGAGGTGGTTGAGAGACCGAATGTACACCTACATAGTACTTTACAAAGCTGAATAAATATAAAACTTTGTAACAGCTACTAAATCCAGCCAGAAATAAAAGGAGGAGTAGAACATGAGTATGTATGTAGAAACTGGCATTTTTATTGGAGCCTCCGGTGGAGGTGGGCTCTATGGGTCATCGTAAGAAAGTGTATGACACAGATTTTTCCAGCCTTAGTGATATGGTCTTATATGCGTATGGTCGGGAAAGGAAGATTAAGTCCAAGAAGGATGTCGAAAGACTTCTGTTTGTAATTAAGGAAAGAATTGCAGAGGATAAAATTGAAACCTTTCGTAAGAATCATAACTGTAAAGAGTGCTATCTATTAAACAATGAAGAGTGCAGGGCGAATGGTTATTGCCGATTTGATAAGCGTAGAAGACTTGCTCACAAATCCAGGATCAATGGATGTCCACACAACAATAATGAACCTTGTTGTTATGCAAATGAGTCAGGAACCTGTTTCGGATATTGTTATAAGAATCAGAAGACTGTAGAAGCTAAGGCAGAGAAGAAGGTGTCAGAGAGGAGTGAAGGACAATGAAGGATATTGAAATAATCGCAATTGATCATGGCTGGTCAATGTGTAAAACGCCAAATGATATTTATATTAGTGGAGTGAGCGAGATTACTACGGAACCTGCATACTTTGATAATGTGCTTGAATATAAAGGAAGATATTACAAGGTGGGATCAGGAAGAACTGAAGTGAAAGCTACAAAGGTAGAAACACCGGATTACTATTATTTAACGCTTGCGGGAATAGCTAAAGAGCTGAAGCATAGAAACAAGACAGATGCAAAAGTTATTTTATCTGTAGGACTTCCTGCATCGAGATATGGTGACGAGAAGAATGACTTCATTAAGTATCTTAAACAGAATGATGAATTGTATTTCAAGTTTGAACAGATAAAGTATCATGTCTGGATTAAAGATGTTTATGTATATCCACAATGTTATGCAGCTGTTATGGATCAGCTAAAAATGTTTGGACCTAAAGTGGTAGTAGTAGATATAGGAAGCTGGACAATAGATATTATACCTGTAATAGATAAACGCCCTGACGAGGCAGGTACGGATTCAATACAGCAAGGTATTATTACTTGTATGAGAAACATCAATAAGGAATGTGTAAGGCAGTTTGGTGAGGGTATTGATGAAGAACTTATCAAGGAATATATGGTAACGAAGAAAAGTATGCTTCCTGATAAATATATTCAGGTGATGAATCGAGAAATTAAGTCATTTCTAACTATGGTGGTAAATTCGCTTCGAGAAGAAAAGTATAGTCTCAAGACAACACCATTCGTATTTGTCGGTGGTGGGGCAGTCGTAATGAAGAATTTTGGAGGCTTTGTTCAAGAGAACTTTTCATACAATACTGATATCTGTGCAAATGCTAAAGGTTTTGAATGCCTGGCAAAATACAGATTATCCATGGAGGTGAGAAACGGTGGCTCGTGATGATAGCATAATGCATGCATTCAGGCTGAATATAAATAATCCTGATCATCTGAAAATACATAAGATTTTACGAGATTTGGATCTTTCCATTTATAAGTCAAAGAGTAGCTTTATAGTTGAGATTCTTAAGGCTCATCTATTAGGTGATGGAGAATATGTTCCTCTCAGTGATAGTGATGTGGCTCAGCAAGGTGGATATGTTACCAAGGAATATGTTGATAACCTTAAAGCTGATATAAGAAAAGAACTTGAAAATGAAATCAGGCAAGAACTTTTCAACATGGTCATATCGGCAATATCAGGTGTTGGACAAGCTGTAAAAATGGAACAGACTCAGTCGGTTAAGAAAAATGATACAGGTGTGAATGATGAAGAAACAGATAAGCTTATGGAAGAGTTGACTAATCGGTGGTCATAGAAAGGCAGGTTTATTATGAGGATACTAAGCTTAATTGGAAAAGGAATACTAGATGTTTTATGGATATTGGTAAGAATAGCAGGAGCAGTTCTGTGGCTTGCTCTGGGAGCATTAAGAGCTTTTCTGATGCTGCTTAGTCTTGTTCTCAGAATCTTCTTTGCTTTTCTTGGCGGAGCGTCGATATAAGGAAGGAGATTGGTTTATGAATATTGAAGCAAAATATAGATTCTTTATGTTTATTAAGAGAATGCGCAGACTACTTTGTTATTATTTCAGAATCAGAAAAGTGACTGCAGCATAAAGGCAACTGACACAACTTAATATTTTTTGTGGACAGTTACTGTCATATCTCATCTGTCCACAGAAAGGACAGGTGTAAGATATGAAGAAACTAATAATGATTCTTATAACTATAGCAATACTCGGACTCACGGGCTGTACTACAGATGTAAAGGAAGCTATAAAGAGTAGCAAAGATGTTGTAGCTAAACAGACGGAAGAGACCACTGAGATAAAGACGGAAGCTTCTACTGAAAGCACAGAACAGACAACTGAAAATACTAAAGAAGAAAAGAAGGTTTCTGATAAAAAGAAGGATGATAGTAGGAAGGTGGATTCAGCTACTGAAAACAAGAAGTCTACAGAAAATCCAGTTCAGGCAACTGAAAAGGCTACTGAGTCAGAAACAGAAGTTCAAACTGAGTCATGTACAGAATCAGTAACAGAGGCTCCGACAGAGTCTTGTACAGAAGCAGAGACAGAAGCTCCGACGGAAGCAACTACAGAGGCTGATACAGAAGCTCCGGCACCTGCAGAAGTATCCTATAGTCCTGGGAATGTCGTATCACTTGCGACAGCAAAATGTCAGGCAGGTGGTATGATCAAAACTACGGACAATCTTGCAAATCTGCTAGCACAGGGGCAGATCACTGAGGAAGAATATAATGATTATTATCCGTATGATGGTCTTGGATACTACAGTGTGTTCGTTGAGACAGATCTAAACAAGGCAGCAACTACATCGGGAAGACTTCTTGGAAGTGAGGATGCTATAGCAACTTATATAGCAGATATGTTGCTTCTTGAATCAAATCCATACTTTCTTATAGAGTATGGTGGTGTGACAAACTCAGGTGGTCAGGACTTTTATGAGTTCCGCTGCTATAGATAAGAATATATACAACTAAATAAATATACCGAGATGAAAGGTATACAACTGAGAGATTTGAGCCGTTGCTTGAGTCTCTCTTTTTTGTTGCAAATTTGTAAGGAGGAATTAAGAAAAATGAGACAGAAACTAAAACGATTTATGTCATTTATAATGGCTCTTTTGATTATAGTTTCATCTGTGTCCGGATCGGCTATGACAGCATTTGCTGCAAGTGCTGAGGCAAATATAAGCTTCTGGTATGCATCAGCAAGTGAGCATGGCGTTGTGTCAGAATTCAATTCTTCTCATACAGGTCAGATTCTATATGCCATGATAGATGGGAAGATAGGCTATTGCCTTAATTTTGGTCTTACGGCTGAAACTGGTGAACTGATGAAGAGTGATGATGAACCGAACAATACAAGTCTTTCTGCAAAGCAGGAAAAACTGCTTGCGCTTTGTCTGTATTATGGTTATGCGGATACAGCAGATACACAGAATGAGCCATCAAATGACAAGAAGGATCAGTTCATTGCAACGCAGAGTCAGGTATGGATCATAGAAAAAGGACTCTTTGGAACAGATAGCGCAGATAATGCTGCTTATACTCTTTCGAGATGTGCTCCGGATCCTGATACTTGTTATGGTTATTATAAAACCTTAAGAGACAGTATCGGTGCAGCTTATGATCAGAAGATACCAAGCTTTGCCAGCAAGACTAAGAGTGGTGCAGAAACCATAGAACTGAAGTGGAATGAGACGAATCAGAGATATGAAATAACACTTACAGATAAGAATAAGGAACTTAAGGGGTTTGATCTTAGTCTTAAGGGTTATGACACTTCTGTGGATGGTAATAAGCTGACCATTTCAAGTAAAAAGGTTCAGACAGAGGCGACTACTGGTACATTCACATCAAATACCGGAAAGGTTGAGCCAACATCGAGCTGTGTATTCTGGTTTAATGGTAACAGTAATTATCAGGAGTTTGTATCTGAAAGACCTTCAGCGGATCCTATCTATGCTTATATCAAAGTGAAAACTGAAGATATAGGTTATGGATATCTGGAGAAGATAGATAAGGCGACAGGTACTAAGCTTCCAGGTGCAACCTATGGTATTTATTCCGATAGTGGATGTACTGCGCTTGTAGAGCAGATGGTCACAGGTGATGACGGTGGTTGCAAGTCAGGACCTCTTACACCGGGAACCTACTATGTTAAGGAAATATCTTCACCAAAAGGATATGTACTTGATAAGGATGTTCACACACTTGTAGTAAAAGCTGGTCAGACAACATCATTTACTGCAAAGGATTCCGAACAGGTAGGAGCACTTACTATTTATAAGGAAGGTGAGGTACTTGTAGGATGGAATGGAACCAACTTCACTTATGAGAAGAGAAAGCTTCCAGGTGCAACATTTAAGGTTACAGCTGGGGCAGATATCTACAGAGCTGACGGTGCTAAGGTTTATAACAAAGGTGCTGTCATAGCAGAAGGGCTTGTGAGTGGTAAGGATGGTCAGGTTACACTTAATAATCTTCATCTTGGAACCTACAATGTTACAGAAACCAAAAGTATCGGTGGTTATACAATCAATGGTGAAACCAAGACTGTAACAATTGAATATAAGGATCAGAATGTTGAAGTACAGTTTGAAAGTGTGACTATTGAGAATCAGCGTCAGAAAGCAAAGGTTACTGTATCCAAGATTGACAAGGATACTAAGAATCCACTTAAGGGTGGAGAGTATACCATGTATGCCGGAAATGATATCAAGAATTATGATGGTACAGTCATCATGAAGAAGGATACAGCAATACAGACGGCTACAACCGGAAATGACGGAAACGGTGCTTATACAGTAGATCTTCCAATATCTAATTCATATTATATTAAGGAGACTAAGGCGCCATATGGTTATCTCCGTAATCAGACAGATGTATATAATTTCAGCTTTGAAATTATGGATGAGAAGACTCCTATAGCTGAGTTTAAGCATACATTTGAGAATGACAGGGTAACAGCCAAGATTCATCTTTATAAGGTTGATAAGGAAACTGGAAAGCCTTATCCACAGGGCGATGCTTCACTTGAGGGGGCAGTATATGGGCTCTATGCTCGTAATGATATAGTTCATCCTGACGGAAAGACAGGAGTTCTTTATAAGAAGGGTACAAAAGTTGCAGAGCTTAAAACAGATGCAAATGCAGAGGCTGAGATTAAAAACTTGTATCTAGGTGATTATTACATCAAAGAGATAGAGGCTCCGGTAGGTTATAACATTGACACTGAGGAGCATGACCTTAAATGTGATTATGAGGGTGATCTTGTAGCAGAGGTAGCGAGAGAGTCAACATCTGAGGAGCAGGTTAAGAAGCAACCATTCCAGCTGATCAAAGTATCAGATAATGGCGAGGATACTGAGGCACCGCTTCTTGAAGGAGCAGGCTTTACAGCTTACCTTAAGTCAAAGCTTCCTGTAAAGGAAGACGGCAGCTATGATTTTGATAATGCTACCCCTATAGTTATCGGAGGCAAAGTAACTGGAAAGGAAGCAGCCGAAGGTAAGGGAGAGACCACTATCTATACAGATAAAAAGGGACATGCAGTATCTATTCCGATACCATATGGAACCTATATCGTGGTTGAGTCAGTCACACCTCACAACATGGAAACAGTAAAGCCATTTGAGGTAAGAATCACAGAGCATAAGCCGGATGAACCTCTTGTTTGGCGAGTATTCATAGACAGGGAGTTCAGTGCAAAGCTCAGAATTATAAAGAAGGATGATGAGACTAAGAAAACAGTTCTTCTTCCTAACGCTGAGTTCCGTATCTACAACATGGATACAGAGGAATATGTTGAGATGATCACAACTTATCCTTCAAAGGTTACTCATAAGACTTTTAAGACAGATGATGATGGTGATCTTTTACTTCCTCAGGTACTTCACCTTGGAAATTACCGAATAGAAGAAATAGCAGCACCTTATGGCTATGTGAAGAATGAGAACTATGTTGAGGTCGCAGTTGATACTGATACTTTCTATGAGACAGATCCTGACACCTACGAGGCTATTATCACAGTGGAATATGAGAATCATCCAACAAAGGGTGAGATTACCATAGAAAAGCGTGGTGAAGTACTTGAAGGTTATGAAGGTGGATGGTTTGCTAACAGTGACGAAAAAGAGTTCGTTTATGTTGAAGGTGGTCTTGAAGGGGCAGAGTTCGAGGTATATGCAGCTGAGGATATTTATACTGCTGATAACCAGGTGGATGAGTCTGGGGAGAGAACAAAGTATTATAGTGAGGGAGACCTGGTAGCAACGCTTACTTCTGATGCAGAAGGAAAAGCAGTACTTAAGGATATTCCTCTTGGACAGTACAAAGTTGTTGAAACAAAGGCTCCGTTTGGATATCTGTTTGATCCTCAGGAACAGACCAGTACACTTGTTTATGCTGATGATGAGACTCCTGTAATCTATGACACAAAGACATTTAAGGATGAACGAGAAAAACTTAAGCTTGTTGTAGAAAAGCGTGATGCAGAAGATGACAGAGCTATCGAAGGTGCAGTCTTCGGACTTTATGCAGCTGAAGATATTAAGACCAGAGATGGTAAGGTTGTTGTTGAGGCAGGAACACTTCTGGAACAGGCAACTTCAGATGCAGATGGACTTATAAAGTTCACTAAGGATTATCCTTTTGGTAAGTATACTGCAAAGGAAATTAAAACACCGGCTGGATATGTTTCATCTGATGAGGTAATCGAGTTCGATGCCAGGTATATCGATGAGAATACTCCTGTAGCAAAGTACAGTAGTGAGTTTATAAATACTCCTACAAGCTTCGAATTCTCCAAGGAGGATATAACAAGTGGTGCTGAGCTTAGTGGGGCTACACTTTCAGTGATCGATAAGGATGGTAACGTGGTAGAAACCTGGACATCAAAGGCAGGTGAAAAGCATGTGCTTAAGAGACTTGTGGTTGGAGAAACATATATCCTTCGTGAGGAGTTCGCACCTTATGGATATCTCAGAGCGACAGATGTGGAGTTCACTGTAATTGATACAGAAGAAATCCAGTCAGTAACTATGAAGGACGAGGTACCTACAGGTACAATAATCATCAATAAGGATGGAGAGTTCCTTCAGGATATTGAGGCTACCAAGGATAAGTGGTATGACTTCCTGTTCAGTTGGAAGAAGAAATCCATGGCTGGCGTAACTTTTGAAGTATATGCAAAGGAAGATATAGTTAGTCCTGATGGTATTGATACTGTTTACTATGAGAAGGATGAACTTGTTGCAACTCTTGTAACAAACGATAAAGGTGTAGCATTTATAGATAAGCTGCCACTTGGTAAGTATTATCTGGTTGAGACGGCTACACTTGAAGGCTTTATGCTGGATAGCACACCTATTGATGCTGACCTTTCATATCTGGATCAGGATACTCCTATCGTTTATGCTGGAGACCATATCTTTAACGAAAGACAGAAGGTAGAAATCTCTGTTATAAAGAAGGATTCAGAAAATGGTAAAGTTCTTGAAGGCGCTATGTTTGGACTATATTCTTCTGAAGATATAATTTGCACTGAAACTGATGCAAAGCTTCAAACAGACAGTCTAATTGAAAAGGCTGTTACAGATTCCGAAGGAAAGATTCATTTTGTATCAGATCTTCCGCTTGGAAAGTATTATATCCAGGAGATTGAACCTCCTAAGGGTTATGCTTCCAATAAGGAAAAAGTGGAGATTGATGCATCATATAATCCTGAAGGAGAAAAAGTACTTAAATTCGAAGCAGAGTTCACAGATATTCCTATTAAGGTTGAATTCAGTAAAACTGATGTGACTGGAGAAAAGGAACTTGAGGGTGCAAAACTTACTATTATTGATTCTGAAGGAAAGACAGTAGAAAGCTGGATAAGTACTAAAGAACCTCATATGGTTGAAAAGATACCAGCAGGTAAGTACACTCTCAGAGAGGAGACTTCGCCTTATGGTTATACCATAGCAAACGATATAGAGTTCGAAGTTAAGGATTCTGGAGAAATCCAGAAGTGTCAGATGAAGGATGACTATGTATATGGAAAACTGCTCCTTAAGAAGAGAGATTCAGAGCTTAATACAATGATTGAAGGTGTTGAGTTCGAAATCAGAGATAAAGATGGTAAGGTGCTTCAGACACTTGTTACTGGAAAGGATGGATGTGCTGAGAGTGATCTGCTTCCTATATGTACCTTTGACAAGGATGGCGGCTTTGATAAGGATATAACCTATACTGTAGT
Organism: uncultured Lachnospiraceae bacterium; assembly: GCA_902781895.1. GTDB lineage: Bacteria > Bacillota > Clostridia > Lachnospirales > Lachnospiraceae > Eubacterium_Q. Next base: position 1,193 of record CACZLA010000033.1, on the reverse strand, counting down.
CGAAACAAAGGCTAAGGAAGATTATATTCTTGATAGTACTCCTCATGAGGTGACATTCACCTATGGAAGAGACGAAAATGGTAAGCTTCAGGATGATGCAAAGGCCCCTGAGGTAGTTGAGTATACACTTGACCTTACTAATAAGCCTACACAGCCAAAGCTTCCTCAGACTGGTGATAACTATAATCCGTTTGTCTGTGGTGCTATCGGACTTGCATTTATTCTCTTTGCTGCATCATATATTTTCTTTAGTAAGAAGACCTCTATGGTAGATGATGTAGAAGATTACGATGATGATACAGACGAGGAAATGACAGAATAGTTGCTATGCGGATGGAAGATTCTACATAGAATCTTCCGTCTGTTATAGAGTTGATCTATATGATATACTCTATCCAAATATAAGTTTTCAAAATGGGTGATTATGTATGAATGGTCCTAATATAAAGAATTATTCTGAATATTTGAAGACACTACAAGAGACATATAATGGGATAGAAGAGATTCCGTCAGATGAAGAATTACAGGGCTTTATTTCTGATAATAATCTTTTTGATGACTGGAATATTGTAGTGTCTGATGTAAAACTGGATGTAATAAATCATATATTGCCACATTTAAAAAAGAAAAAGATTCATTCTTATAAAACCTATTTAGAAAGGTTGAAAGAAGAGTTTGGTATTCCGAAAGTTATGCCATGTGATAATCAACTTGACGAATTTATTACCAAGTTTAGTCTGGGAGAAATGTGGGGAATAACAAAGGATGATGTAAAGGAAGATTTAAATGATATCATTGATGGCAAATATGATGAAATGTATGAATCGGCGATTAGGTCTAGACAGAAAAAACAGACTAAGCCAGTAAATTATACATATAATAGAAGTACAACGCCTACAGTAACACATTATAGTACGCCGACTTTTACAACATACAGACCAAGTTATTCGGTAGAAAAAGATTATCAACCACGGGTTAAGAAATATACCCCAAAACATAAAGAGAAATCAAAAAAAGAAGTATATAAATCAGAGGATATGGCAAATATTCTTGTTGATGGAGATAATCATTTTGATGAAGGTCAAAAGGGGATTGAACATACTTCAAAAAATACTAAAGTTAAAGTGTTTTTTTCTCAACCAGGTGCTAAGCGAAAGTTTGATAAGAAATATAGGAAAAGATCTAATGTATCT